>CAUEKL010000010.1 GCA_959018215.1 uncultured Gemmiger sp. | reverse complement strand
TTCCTCCCCCATCTCCCCGCCGCCCTTCATGGTGGGCATGGCGGAGATCGAGCTGGACAAGCTCACCGGCGAGGTCCGGGTGCTGGA
Source organism: uncultured Gemmiger sp. (assembly GCA_959018215.1). Lineage (GTDB taxonomy): Bacteria > Bacillota > Clostridia > Oscillospirales > Ruminococcaceae > Gemmiger. Next base: position 21,172 of record CAUEKL010000010.1, on the reverse strand, counting down.
ATACGACGCCGTGGTGGACTGCGGCACCCCGGTGAACCCGGCCCTGGCCCGGGTGCAGACCGAGGGCGGCATCGCCCAGGGCATCGGCATGACCCTGACCGAGAACGTGACCTACAACGCCGCGGGCAAGCCCATTGAATCCAGCTTCATGCAGTACAAGCTCCCCACCCGCCTGGATGTGGGCCATCTGCATGTGGAGTTCGAGAGCAGCTACGAGCCCACCGGGCCTTTCGGCGCCAAGTCCATCGGCGAGATCGTCATCAACACCCCGGCCCCGGCCATCGCCCACGCCATCATGCGGGCCACCGGCGTGTGGCACCGGGAACTGCCCATCACCCCCGAAGTCATCGCCATGGGCAAACCCGACCAGAACTGAACCCGCTGGCCTGAATAGAAAAAAATCCCCCGCTGACCGGAAACACCCGGCAGCGGGGGAATCTTTTTGCTGATTTTCAACCCTTTGGGCAGATTTTGTGGAAAATCCGGCGGGAATTTCCCCGGGTCACACCAGCCGGAAAGTCACCTGTACGGCGTGGTCGGCCTGGGCGCTCACATGGTAGGGGGCTTCCACATCGGTGCCCCAGCTGTCGATGCCGCCCACGCCCCGCATGGCGGCGTAGACGCACAGATGGGTGTGGCAGCTGCGGCCCAGGTCCTCCCGGTGGTCGGCGGCTTCCAGCTCCTGGGCGGTGTGGGGCAAGGCGGAGAAGATAAAGGGCTTGCCCTCCGTCATCGTTACCTCCAGGGAAGCCTCCGCCGCGCCGGTGGGGCCCAGCCGGTCCAGGCGCAGGCTGTGGGTGCCCACATGGCAGCCGCAGTCCTGGGGCACCAGGTAGTCGGGCAGGTGGGGCTCCTCGGCATGGCGGCCGAAGACCCCGCCCTTGTACCGGTCGGGGTAGGTCTCTCCCGAAAGGCCGGTCCAGCTCACCCGGGCCACCGGGCGGGGCGTGGCCAGCTTGAAGCCGAAGCAGGGCAGCTCCGGCAGGTCGGGGGCGCCGTGGTAAACCGCCTGCACCGTCAGGGCGCCGGCGGCGGTGACGGTGTACCGCAGCTCTGCCTCGGCCCCGGGCACGGCGGGGCTGGCAAACCGGTAGACGATGACAAACCGGCGGGCAGACTGCTCCTCAATGGTGTGGCCGGTGCAGATGCACTGGGCGTCGGCGGCCTGCCAGGCGGCACTGCGCCCGGGGAAGCCGCAGCCCTTGTCGTTCTCGGTGGCGGCGCGCCAGAACACCGGCCGGGGCGCCCGGTAGAGCCACTCGGCTCCCCGGACCCGCAGGCTCACCGGGCCGTGTTCGGTGAAGGAGAAGAGTACCGCAAACCCCTGGCCCTGCACCCCGATGTTGCAGTCCCCGGGGACCACCGTCAGGTCGGGACGTGCAGACCCGGCGGCGTCCAGGGTCCGGGCCTGGTCGGCCAGGGCACGGGCACTTTCGGCCTCGGCCCGGGCGTTGGCGGCGTCAAAGGCGGCCCGGGCTTCGGGGGCCATGTGCCAGTACCGCACCTCCTGCATGGCGGGCTTTTCGGTGCCGTCCGCAAAGACGATGCCGTTGGCGCAGAAGTTGTAGTCGGTGGGGCGCTCCTCAAAGTCGCCGCCGTAGCCCAGCACCCGGCGCCCGGCGGGGTCGGTGTGCCACAGGGCCTGATCCATGTAGTCCCAGATGAAGCCGCCCTGGTACTGGGGGAATTCCTCCCCCAGGCGGACATAGCTTTCCATGCCGCCCAGGCTGTTGCCCATGTCGTGCATGTACTCACACAGGATAAAGGGCTTTTTGGGGGCATTTTCCAGATATTCCCGGATCTCGGCGGGCTTGGCGTACATGCGGGATTCCACATCGCTGATCTCGTCGAATTCCCGGCAATGGAACACCCCTTCGTAGTGCACCGGGCGGCTGGGGTCGGTCTCATGGAAAAAGCGGCTCATGGCCAGGATATCCTTGCCGGCGTAGCTTTCGTTGCCGCAGGACCACAGGAGCACCGCCGTGTGGTTCTTGTCCCGCTCCAGCATGCTGCGGGCCCGGTCCACCACGCAGGCCTCCCACTCCGGCAGGCTGCCGGGCACGTTCCAGCTGGGCTCCACCGCGCCCATCTTCTGCCAGGAACCGTGGCTTTCCAGGTTGGTCTCGTCGATCATGTAAATGCCGTTTTCATCGCACAGGTCGTACCACAGGCTCTGGTCCGGGTAATGGCAGGTGCGCACCGCGTTGATGTTGTTGCGGCGGAAGGTCTCCATGGCCTTGTACATGTCTTCCGGCCCGATGGCCCGCCCGGTGGCCGGGTTCCACTCATGCCGGTTGACCCCGTTGAAGTACAGCCGCTGCCCGTTGAGCAGCAGCAGCCCGTCCTTTAGTTCCATCCGGCGGAAACCGGTGCGGTAGGAAACCTGTTCCTGTTCCTGCCCGGCAGCGTCGCACAGGGTCAGGGTCACGGTGTACAGCGCCGGGTCTTCATGGGTCCAGGGGCGGATGCCCGGCAGGGCGATGGGAGAAGCAAACAGCGCGTCTCCCTCCTTGCGCAGGGCCAGGGGAGCATGGTAGACTTCGGCTCCCCCCGGGGCGGTGATGCGGCAGTCCACGGCGGCGCCGTCGGCCCGGATGCCTTCCGCGGCGGAAAGCTTCAGCCGGGGGGCCAGGGTGCCGGTGGTGTTGTCGGCGTCCAGCCCGGCCCGCAGCCACAGGTCCTCCAGGTGCAGGTCCGCCTTGGCGTAGAGGAACACCGGGCGGAAGATGCCGGAAAACCGGAAAAAGTCCTGGTCCTCGATCCAGGAGGCGCTGCACCGCTTGTGCACCTCCACGCACAGGCGGTTGGTGCCCGGGCGCAGGAAGGGGGTCAGGTCAAAGTCGGCGGGGGTGAAGGTATCCTCGCTGTAGCCCACGAACTGCCCGTTGCACCAGCAGTAGAAAGCCTGTTCCACCCCCTGGAAGCTGACGCACACCCGCTTGCCCGCCAGGGCCGGGTCCAGGGTGAAGCTGCGCACATAGCTGCCCACCGGGGCATTGTCCCAGTCGATCTGGGGCGGGCGAAGGAATTTCTGGCCGTCCCAGGGATACATGGTGTTGATGTACCGCAGCTGGCCGTAGCCCTGGGTCTCCATATGTCCCGGCACCTGAATGGCGCCGAAGCCGGACAGGTCCGCATCCTCCCGCCAGAAATCAGCAGGCCGGGCGGCCGGGCAGGGACTGTAGGCAAACTGCCATTCCCCGTCCAGGGACTGCCGGGGTTCGGTGCCGTGGATGGTCCAGCGGTGGTCGGAATGGGCGGGCAGACGGTTCACCGCAAAGATACGCGGGTCGGTGAGCCAGGAAAGTTCGGGTTTCATAATCGTACTCCTGTTCCGGGGCCGGGGCGCGGCCCCCTGGAAAATTCGATATCCGGGAAAGCTCTACCTATTATTATACAAAAACCAGGGCGGAAAGCAACGGAAAAACAGGAAAAAGGTACACAGAACGCCGCTGTTCCCGGCCGGACCGTTGACAGCGGGAGGAAGGTATGGTATGCTGACCACAGATAGTTAGACGCTGCTAACTTGCAGCAAAAAGGCCCGGCAGCCCCGGGTCGGAAGGAGGAAACGACCATGCAAGGGGTCTTGTGGGCCGCCGGAGGGACCGGCTTTACCTTTCTGATGACTGCGCTGGGCGCGGGAACGGTGTTTTTCTGCCGGGGCGGGGTGCGCGCCGGACTGCAGCGGGTGTTTCTGGGCTTTGCGGCGGGGGTGATGGTGGCGGCGTCGGTGTTCAGCCTGCTGCTGCCCGCCATGGAGGAGGCCGAAGCCGCCGGGGTGCCCGGTTGGCAGCCTGCGGCGGGCGGTTTTGTGGTGGGCATCGCCTTTATGCTGGCCCTGGACCGGCTGCTGCCCCACCTCCATCTGAATGAGGAAACGCCGGAGGGACTGCCCGCCCACTGGCGGCGCACCACCCTGCTCATGCTGGCGGTGACCCTGCACAACATCCCCGAGGGGATGGCCGTGGGCCTGGCCTTTGCCCTGGCCGCCCGCCACGGGGACCCGGGGGCCCTGTCCGCCGCCTGGGCTCTGGCGCTGGGCATGGGCATCCAGAATTTCCCCGAAGGTGCCGCCATCTCCCTGCCCCTGCGCCAGGCCGGATTCAGCCGGTGGCGGGCCTTCCGCAGCGGGGCGGCTTCCGGGGTGGTGGAACCGGTGTTCGGCATCCTGGTGGCGGCCACGGCGGGGAGCGTGCAGCCCCTCATGCCCTGGCTGCTGGCCTTTGCCGCCGGAGCCATGCTGTATGTAGTGGTGGAGGAGCTCATCCCCGAAGCCAACCTGGGCCAGCACTCCCACAGCGGGACGCTGGGGGTCATGGCCGGGTTCCTGGTCATGATGGTGCTGGACACCGCCCTGGGCTGACCTCTTGCCAAGGGTGCCCCGGGCTGGTATACTGGGACAAAAAGTGAAAGAAGGCAGAAACATATGGAACGCAACGCTGTTCATACCCCCAACGCTCCCGCCGCCATCGGCCCCTATTCCCAGGCCATCCGGGTGGGGGAGACGGTCTATGTCTCCGGCCAGATCCCCATCGACCCCGCCACCGGGGCCTTTGCGGGGGAGGACATCCGCACCCAGACCCGCCAGTGCCTGAAGAACCTGGGCAACATCCTGAAGGAGGCAGGCACCGACCTGTCCCATGTGGTCAAGACCACCGTCATGCTGCAGGACATCGGGGATTTCGCCGCCATGAACGAAGTCTACGCCGAGGCCTTCACCGAGCCCTTCCCGGCCCGGGCGGCCTTCCAGGTGGGGGCCCTGCCCAAGGGCGCCCTGGTGGAGATCGAGTGCGTGGCCGTGCTGTAAGGCTGGAATCAGACAAAAAAATCCGGGGCGCATCGCAGGAATTTCCTGCGGTGCGCCCCGGTCTTTTTGTATTCAGATTTCCCACAGGGAAACAAACTGTATCCCTGCCATGGGCAGCAGGATGACGGCGGCCAGCACCTTCTGCCACAGCCGGGTCAGACGGAGCTTCTGCCCCAGCAGCACCCCGCACACCGCCACCGACATGGCCAGCAGAAAGCCGGTACGCTCCCCGGACACCGCGCTGGCGGGGGTGAACCCGATGGCGCACCGGGTGGCAAAGCCGCTGAGCAGCACGGCCAGGGCGGCATAGGCCCGGGGCGTGTGGCCCAGGGCCAGGTACAGGCAGCCACAGGTGATGGCCAGACAGCCGCACAGCAGCAGAAAGGGCAGGTAGGCGGTGGGCTGGTTGCAGTTGGCCACATGGATGGTGCCCACCCCCCGCAGGGCGGCCACCTCATCCCGCAAAGCGGGGACCAGGTCCCGGTAATGGCGGAACCACACCCCCAGGGCCAGCTCCACCCCCAGGGGGATCAGCACCAGCAGCCGGTAGACAAGGCGGCGGGTGGTCTGCCAGACCACTGCGGCCAGCAAAAGAAAGAACAGGGCGTACAGCAGGTTGCGGTCCAAAAACAGCTCGGCCAGGGCTCCGGAGATGCCCGCCTCCGCCTTGGAGAGAAGGGACCGCATGGCGAAATCCTTATAGTAGGAGATGGTTTCGTTTTCGGTGCGCAGGGCCAGGCCGGGGCAAAAGGCCATATAGGCCAGCCCGGCCAGGCAGACCGCCGCCTGCCCGAAGAAGAGCCGGGGCAGAGGCTGCCCGGTGCCCAGGCGGTACAGGGCCCAGGCTGCCAGCAGAAGCAGGGCCAGTACGGCGGTCTGCTCGGCGTTGACCGCATAGACCAGCCCGATCAGCCCCAGCACCGCGCCCCAACGCCCGCCGTACCCGGCCAGAGAGACAAAGGCCAGGCAGAGCCCGGCCAGAGGCCACAGGTAGTTCATGGTGGTGGCCACCCAGCCGGCGGTGCTCAGATACCACCAGGGGTACAGCCAGAGCAGGCAGACCAGCAGCCAGGCATCCCGGGGGCGCAGGGGACGGCCGGGAGCCGGACCCCCGGCCAGCCGGCCCAGGCAGACCGCCAGCAGCAACAGCACCGCACTGTCGGCCAGCCGCCACACCAGCCGGGGCAGGCTGGAAAAGATACAGAGGAAGAGCTCGATCACCGTGCGGGAGGACCAGCTCTCATACTGCCGGACCAGAAACTCCCACAGGGGCTGCTGGCCGATCACCGCGCCGTAAAAGGCTTCGTCCACATCCACAAGTACCAGGTCCATGTGCCACAGCAGGGTCAGCACAAAAAAGACCCCGTAGGGGGCCAGCCGGGCCCAGAAGGAACGGTTCAGCGTTTTCATGCCGCACCTCCGGTCATCTGTCCGGTATGGATCAGGGCGTTGTGGTGGTTGTTCCGGTAGGCAAAGCAGAGCTCCAGCTCCCCGGCGGGCAGCTGCCGGGTCAGGGCAAAGGCATACAGCCCGGCGTACACCGCCCCGTCGTCGCCGGTGGCCTCCACCGCGGCCTGGCTCTGCTCCATGGTGGTGGGCAGCAGGTAGTACCGGTCCTGACCGGCGCTGTACAGCACCAGGCGGCAGTCCACCGTGGCCAGCTCCTCCCCCGTCACCGCGGCCCAGCCGCTGAAGGTGACGACCCCGCTGCCCGGCAGGGCCTGGCAGTCATACCGGAACCCGGCGGGCGGGGTCTCGGTGTATTGGGCGGGGTCCAGGGTCCGTACCGAACGCAGGTCCAGCCGCAGACAGAACAAAAACACCAGGGTCACGGCGGCGGCCAGCAGCCAGAACCCCCACAGCAGGCGGGGGTCGGCCGGTTTTTCACTGGGCATCCCAAAAATCCTCCTTTGCCCGGCAGAAAAGGCCGGGCATGTTCTGATAAAAGAAAGGACTACTTTTATCAGGATAGCATACCCGGCCGGGATGTGCAAGAAACTGCGCCCAAGGGCGGCCCCGCAAAAGAAAACAGCGCCCGCCGGATAGCCGACAGGCGCTGGAAAGGAAAGAGAAACCGGTCACTTGCCAGGTCTGGGGGCGGGGAAGGTGACCCGGATGGTGGTGCCGGTGCCCACGGTGGAGCGCAGGTCGATGCGGGCATTGTGCAGCACCGCAATATGCTTGACGATGGCCAGGCCCAACCCGGTGCCGCCGGTGGCCTTGGACCGGCTCTTGTCCACCCGGTAGAACCGCTCGAACACCCGGCTCTGGGCATCCTGGGGAATGCCGATGCCGTTGTCCTCCACGCAGACGTAGGGGGCGCCGGCGGTGTCCTGGCCGCAGCGCAGGGTCACATGGCCGCCGGGACGGTTGTAGCGGATGGCATTGTCGCACAGATTGGTGACCAGCTCGGTGAGCAGGTCCCGGCTGCCCAGCACGGTGGCGGGGGATGCGTCGCACTGCAGGGTCACATAGGCCTTGCGGGCGTTCATGGTCATGTTGCCGTTGACCTCCTTCAGCAGGGAGGCCAGGTCCACCGGCAGCGGCTCGGAGAGGGTGGAGCCTTCGCTGTGCATGCCGTCCAGCTCGCTGAGCTGCAGGATGTCGGATACCAGCCGGATCATCCGCCCCGCTTCCTTGTGGATGCGCTTGCCGAACACCGGCACGTCCTCCGGCTTGGCCATGCCGGTCTCAATGAGCTCGGCGTAGCCGGAAATGCTGGTCAGGGGGGTCTTGAGCTCGTGGCTCACGTTGGCGGTGAACTCCCGGCGCATGGTCTCGTTGTTTTCCCGCAGGCGGCGGTCGGACTGGATGGTGTGGGCCAGGGGGATGAGCTCCTCATAGGGCACGTTGGCCTCGATGGTGTCCAGATGGTCGGCCATGCGGGTGATGGGCCGCACCAGCCACCGGGTCATGGCGGCGGCCAGCAAGGCGGACAGCAGCACCACCAGCACGCAGCCCGCCCCCAGCAGGGGCAGCACCTGGTTGTACAGGCTCCACATGGTGGAGGTCTCCTCCGCCAGACGGAGGATTTTGCCGTTGTTCAGCCGCACCGCGTGGTAGTGCACCTCCCGGCCCAGGGTGGTGCTCTGGCGCACGCTGGAGCCTTCGCCCATCTCCCGGGCGGCGGCGATCTCCGGGCGGGCATAGTGGTTTTCCATCTGGTCGGCGGGCTCGGTGCTGTCGTGGAGCACGGTGCCGTCGGTGTCCACCAGGGTCAGGCGCAGGGTGCTGCCCGCCATGGCCTGGTCCAGGGCGGCGTAGGCGGGGTCGCTGTCCGCCTCATACACGGCGGCCAGGGCCCGGGCGGTGCGGGCCAGGTCCCGGTCCACCTGGGCCGCAAAGGCCCGGTGGAACAGAAAGGCCGCGCCCACCGAGGTCAGCACCACCGCCAGCAGCCCCACCAGGATCAGGGCCGCCCGCAGCAGGTGGGACATGCGGCGGGGCGCCGTGCGGGATTCCTCAGGTTTCATCGCTGTTCTCCGTGCCCCGGGCGCTGAGTTTGTAGCCGACCTTGCGCACCGTGCGGATGGCTTCCCCGGCGTCGCCCAGTTTCTGGCGCAGGGTCCGCACGTGCATGTCGATGGTGCGGGATTCCAGCAGGTCGTCGGTGTCCCACACCGCTTTCATGATCCGCTCCCGGGCCAGCACCTCCTCCGGATGTTCCAGGAAGAAGTGCAGCAGGGCGTATTCCTTGAAGGTGAGTTCCACCGGCTCCCCGTCCACCGTCACCGTGCGGGTCAGGTCGTCCAGGGCGATGGTGCCGAACCGCAACGCGGAGGAGGTGCTGACGGCGGAGCTCTGGGCCCGGCGCAGCACCGCCTTCACCCGGCTGATGAACTCCATGATGCCGAACGGCTTGCACAGGTAGTCGTCGGCGCCCTTGTCCAGCCCCTTGACCACGTCGATCTCGCTGGTCTTGGCGGTGACCATGATGACCGGTACGTTGCGGGTGGAGGCGTTTTCCCGCAGTTTGCCCAGGATCTGGTAGCCGTCCTCGTCGGGCAGCATCACGTCCAGAATGACCAGGTCGGGCACGGCCTCGTACACGGCGGCCCAGAAGCTGGCTCCGTCGGCAAAGCCCTTGGCGGTGTAGGAATTGGTCTGCAGGGCGTACTGCTCCAGTTCCCGGATGCTGGCGTCATCCTCCACAATGTAGATCATGGGTAAAAACACTCCTTACAGTACGAAACCCGCCGCAAAAACGGGCGGGCTTCGGTTTATTTATCCGTTGGATGCGGCTTCGGTGGGAAAGGTGTAGCGGTCGCGGTACTTCTCGTACCGCTCCTCAAACTTCACGCTGGAGCCGTTCTTGATGTTGTTCAGGTACTCGTGGGTGTCGAACTTGTCCTCGGCCACCTCGATCATGGCCACCGCAATGTTGGAGCAGTGGTCGGCGATGCGCTCGTAGTCGGTGAGCAGGTCATCCAGCACAAAGCCGTACTCGATGGTGCAGGTGCCGGCCTGCAGACGGGCGATGTGGCGGGTCTTGACCTCCCGCACCAGGCCGTCCACCACCTCTTCCAGAGGCTCGATCTTGCCCGCGGCGTACAGGTCGTTCTGCTGGTAGGCGTCCACCGTGCGGTTGACGATGTCCTGCAAGGCGGATTCCAGCACAGAAAGGTCGCTCAGGGCTTCCTTGCTGAAGCGGATGTCCTTCTCCTTGATCTCCTTGGCGGCCTCCAGCAGGTTCACCGCGTGGTCGGAGATGCGCTCAAAGTCGCCGATGGTCTGCAAGAGCTTGTTGACGGTGCGGTTGTCCTCCCGGGACAGGTGCTTGTTGCCCAGCTTGACCAGGTAGGTGCCCAGCACGTCCTCGTAGTGGTCTACGGCGTCCTCTTTGTGCAGGATCTCCTCGGCCAGGGCGTCATCCCACTTGTGGGTGATGGACATGGCCTGCAAAAGGGACACCCGGCAGATCTCGGCCATATCGCCGCCGGTGAGCATGGCCCGGTTCACCGCCACAGAAGGGGTGGAGAGCAGACGCTCGTCCAGCAGGGAGTGCTGTTCGGGGGCGTCGGCCTTGCTGTCCGGCACGGTCATGATGGCCAGGCGTTCCAGCACCCGGTTGAAGGGCAGCAGGATGGCGGTGGTCACCACATTGAAGACGGTGTGCACGATGGCAATGCCGAAGGTGTTGATCTGGTCATTGAAGAAGGGGAAGTGCAGCAGGGCATGCAGGCCGTAGAAGCCGCACAGGAAGATGATGGTGCCGATGACGTTGAAGTACAGGTGCACGAAAGCGGTGCGCTTGGCGTTCTTGTTGGCACCGGCGGAGGAGATCAGGGCGGTGACGGTGGTGCCGATGTTCTGGCCCATGATGATGGGCACGGCAGCGCTGTAGGTCACCGCACCGGTGGAAGAAAGCGCCTGCAGGATGCCCACGGCGGCGGAGGAGGACTGGAGCACGGCGGTGAGCACCGCGCCGGCCAGCACGCCGAACAGCGGGTTGGAGAAGGCCAGGAACAGGTCCATGAACCATTCCTCCCCGGCCAGGGGGCTCATGGAGGTGGACATGGTGTTCATGCCGGCCATCAGGATGGCAAAGCCCATCATGATCTTGCCCACGCCCCGCTTGCGGTCCTTGCCCAGCATATACATCCAGATGCCGATGAAGCCCAGGATGGGGCTCCAGGCATTGGGGTTGAGCATCTGGGTGACGAAGTTGTCCCCTTCCAGGCCGGACAGGGAGAGCAGCCAGCCGGTGACGGTGGTGCCGATGTTGGCGCCCATGATGACGCCGATGGCCTGGTGCAGCTGCATCAGGCCGGAGTTGACGAAGCCCACCGCCATGACGGTGGTGGCGCCGCTGGACTGGATGACTGCCGTGACCACCAGGCCCAGCAGCAGCCCCTTGATGGGGGAGGAGGTCATCTTGCTCAGGATGCCCTGCAGCTTGTTGCCGGCGGTCTGCTCAAGGGCCTTGCCCATCATGTCCATGCCATACAGGAACATGGCAATGCCGCCCATCAGACTGAACACATTGAAAATGCTCATACTGGGAAACCTTCCGTTCTCTTATTTTTCTTTTCTCCGGAACCGTATTGCTCCGGGCCGCGCCCTGCGCGGCACTATACCGTTTCTTATTATAACGGTGCTGCGCCCAAATACGGTAGCAAAAGGCGGTAAAGTGTTTGTAAAATTTGTGTAAAATGGGCCCCTGAAGGCAATTTTTGGGCAGATTTGGAGAAAATATTGCCTGATTTTTTACGAATTTTACAATTCCTTTTCATTCCGCCCGCTGATTTGACCGAAGTTTTACGCCGATTGTACGCCGCCATGGTCGAAACCCCGGCCCCGGGTTTGCTACAATACCCTTGCGCCCGGAAGAACGGGCACACCGCGGCGGGACGGTTGGAAAGAAACCCGCAGCGGACACTTTGCTACATGAAAATTGAGCAAAAAGGGAGAAGAAAGACAGTTATGAAACGTAAGATTGCTTTGGTTTGCGCCGCCGCCATGGCCCTGAGCCTGGCCGCCTGCGGCAACACCGCTTCCACCACCTCCGACAGCACCGCTTCCGACAGCACTGCTTCCGAGAGCAGCGCCACCGCCGAAGCCGCCGGTGAGGAAGCCGCTGCCAGCGATTTTGACAACACCCAGGCCATCACCGTCATCACCCGTGAGGAAGGTTCCGGCACCCGCGGCGCCTTCATCGAACTGACCGGTGTGGAAGAGAAGAACGATGCCGGCGAAAAGGTGGACAACACCTCCGCCGGTGCCGCCACCCAGAACTCCACCAACGGCGTCATGACCACCGTGGCCAACGATGAGACCGCCATCGGCTACATCAGCCTGGGCAGCCTGAACGATACCGTCAAGGCCGTCACCGTGGGCGGCGTCACCGCTTCCGCCGACACCGTCAAGGACGGTACCTACACCCTGGCCCGTCCCTTCAACATCGTCACCAACGGCGATGCCACCGATCCCGTGGCTGTGGACTTCATCAACTACTGCCTGAGCGCCGAAGGCCAGGCCCTGGCCACCGAGGAAGGCTACATCGGCTCTGACGATGCCGCCGCCTTCGAGGGCACCCAGCCTTCCGGCAGCATCACCGTGGGCGGTTCTTCTTCCGTCAGCCCCCTGATGGAAAAGCTCATCGAAGCTTATGAGGCCGTGAACCCCAACGCCAGCCTGGAAATGCTGACCACCGACTCCACCATCGGTGTCTCCGGCGCCCTGGACGGCACCTACACCATCGGCATGGCTTCCCGTGAGCTGCAGGATTCCGAGGTGGAAGCCGGCGCCAAGGCCACCGTGCTGGCCATGGACGGCATCGCCGTCGTCGTCAACCCGGCCAACCCCATCGCCGACCTGACCACCGAGCAGATCAAGAGCATCTATACCGGCGAGACCACCACCTGGGACGCCATCCAGTAATCAGTACCCCGTAAAAGCGAATGGCCGTTGCCGCCCATCAAGCAGCGGCCATTCTTTTGGTAAAAAATGGAAACTCTTTGACGGACCCAAGGGTCCGTCCCTCAGACAGGATTGGAGTATAGGAAAATGAGTACGAGAGCATCCAACACAAAAGAAGTGGTGATGAAATGGGTCTTCACCGCCTGCGCCTGCATCTCGATTCTGGCGGTGGCCCTCATCTGCGTCTTTCTGTTTGCCAACGGTGTGCCCACCCTTTTCAAGATCGGACCTTTGCAGTTCCTGCTGGGTACCACCTGGAAACCGGGCAATGATATCTACGGCATCCTGCCCATGATCCTGGGCAGCATCTACGTCACCGCCGGCGCCATCGTGGTGGGCGTGCCCATCGGGCTGCTCACCGCCATCTACATGAGCCGCTTCGCCTCCAAGCGCATCAACAAGGTGCTGCTGCCCGCCGTTCAGCTGCTGGCCGGCATCCCCTCGGTGGTGTACGGCTTCTTCGGCATGGTGGTGCTGGTGCCGGGCATTCAGGCCATCCTGAAAACCGACTTCGTGCGCAAGACCCTGGGCATTGCCAACGGCAAGGGCATGAGCCTGTTCACGGCCAGTCTGCTGCTGGGCATCATGATCCTGCCCACCATCATCACGGTGAGCAAGACCAGCCTGGACGCCGTGCCCCAGAGCTACTACGAAGGCAGCCTGGCCCTGGGCGCCACCCATGAGCGCAGCGTCTTCTTCACCGTGCTGCCCGCCGCCAAGAGCGGTGTGCTGTCGGCGGTGATCCTGGGTATCGGCCGCGCCATCGGCGAGACCATGGCTGTGGTCATGGTGGCCGGCAACCAGACCTGGATGCCCCAGGGACTGTTCCAGGGCCTGCGCACCATGACGAGCAACATCGTCATCGAGATGGGCTATGCCGCCGACCTGCACCGGGAAGCCCTCATTGCCACCGGCGTCGTGCTCTTCGTGTTCATTCTGCTCATCAACGTGAGCTTCAGTCTTGTGAAGGAGAGGGAGAAAAATGCCTGAGTCCACCATTACCACCGGTGCCCGCTCCGGCGATTACAGCGCCTCCGGCGCTCAGCTGGTGCCCCCGACCAAAAACCGTGAAAACCGTATGTCTGCCCGCGTCTGGGCCCTGGTCATGCGCTGGCTGGTCCGCCTGGCGGCCCTCATCACCGTGGCCGTGCTGGTCTTTCTCATCGGCTACATCCTGGTCATGGGCATTCCCAACCTCAAGCCCAGCCTGTTCGAGTGGGAATACAACTCCGAAAACGTCTCCCTCATGCCGGCGCTCATCAACACCATCCTGATGACCGGCTTCTCTCTGCTCATCGCCACCCCCCTGGGCATCTTCGCCGCCGTATGGCTGGTGGAGTACGCCAAGCGGGGCAATAAACTGGTCAAGCTTGTCCGTCTGACCACCGAGACCCTGCAGGGCATCCCCTCCATCGTCTATGGCCTGTTCGGCATGCTGTTCTTCGTCACCCAGCTCAAGTGGGGCTACTCCCTCATCGCCGGCGCCTTCACCCTGTCCATCATGGTGCTGCCGGTCATCATGCGCACCACCGAGGAAGCCCTGCTGGCCGTGCCCGATTCCTACCGGGAAGGCAGCTTCGGCCTGGGCGCCGGCAAGCTGCGCACCGTCTTCAGCATCGTGCTGCCCTCCGCCATGCCTGGCATCCTGTCCGGCGTCATCTTGGCTGTGGGCCGTATCGTGGGCGAGACCGCGGCCCTGATCTACACCGCCAGCACCGTGGCGGCCATCCCCACCAGCGTCTTCAGCTCCACCCGCACCCTGGCCGTCCATATGTATATGCTCTCCAACGAAGGTCTGCATGTGGGCGAGACCTACGGCACCGCCGTGGTGCTGCTGGTCCTGGTTCTGGCCATCAACAGCCTGTCCGGCTTTGTGGCAAGCAAACTTGCGAAAGGAAATTGAGTGACGATGAATAAATTTGAAGTCTCCAACATGGACTTGTACTACGGCAACTTCCATGCGCTGAAAAACATCAATATCTCCATCCCCGAAAAAGAGATCACCGCCTTTATCGGACCTTCCGGCTGCGGCAAGTCCACCTTTCTCAAGAGCCTGAACCGGATGAACGACCTGGTGGAAGGCTGCCGCATCTCCGGCGACATCAAGCTGGACGGCGTGGACATCTACAAGGACAAGATGGACGTGAACGTCCTGCGCAAGCGGGTGGGCATGGTCTTCCAGAAGCCCAACCCCTTCCCCATGAGCATCTACGACAACATCGCCTACGGCCCCCGCACCCACGGGGTGCGCAGCAAGGCCCAGCTGGACGAGATCGTGGAAAAGAGCCTGCGGGGCGCCGCTATCTGGGACGAGGTCAAGGACCGGCTGAACAAGAGCGCCCTGGGCATGTCCGGCGGCCAGCAGCAGCGTCTTTGCATCGCCCGCGCCCTGGCCGTGGAGCCCGAAGTGCTGCTGATGGACGAACCCACCAGCGCCCTGGACCCCATCTCCACCTCCAAGGTGGAAGAGCTGGCCATGGACCTGAAAAAGGACTACACCATCATCATCGTTACCCACAACATGCAGCAGGCGGCCCGTATTTCGGACAAGACAGCCTTCTTCCTGCTGGGCGAACTGGTGGAGATGGGCCCCACCGAGCAGGTCTTTGCCACGCCCGTGGACAAGCGCACCGAAGATTACATTTCCGGCCGTTTCGGCTGATAAAGGGGGAGATACCATATGCCTACCAGCAGCCGCAAGATTTACGACGAAGAGCTGTTGCAGCTGGATACCATGCTGGCCCGGATGGGCCATTCGGCGGGCGGCGCCATCGAGAGCGCCCTTACCGCCCTCAAGACCGGGGACATCGAACTGGCCCGCAGCGTCATTGCCCGGGACAATGAGATCGACGCCGCCGAGCACGAGGTGGAACACCGCTGCCTGACCCTGTTCCTGCGCCAGCAGCCGGTGGCCAGCGACCTGCGCAAGGTGTCCACCGCCCTGAAGATGGTCACCGACATCGAGCGCATCGCCGACCAGGCTTCCGACATTGCGGAGATCATCCTGCACCTGCATGTGGACACCGCGTCCACCGTGGGCGTCATGGAGGACATCTACCGCATGGGCGACCTGGTGCTCAAGATGGTCAAGCAGGCCATCGGCGCCTATGTGCAGGTGGACCTGGCCAGCGCCGCCGAGGTCATTGCCAAGGACGACGTGGCCGATGCTTCCTTCAACCGCATCAGCGGCGAGATCGCCCATTACATTGCCGGACACCCCAACGAGGCCGAGACTGCCCTGGACCTGTTCATGATCACCAAGTATCTGGAACGTCTGGGCGACCACGCGGTGAACGTGGCCGAGTGGGTGGAGTTCCTCAAGACCGGCGTACACAAATCCCGCAAGATCGTGTGATACGCACGCAAAAGCGCAGGTGACATCATTTCTTATGGAGCCGCGCAGAACAACGCCATTCTCTTATTTTTCCTATACCAACCGGGACGGGACTTTGCTCAGGCAGGGTCCCGTTCCGGTTTTGTGCTTCCCGCCCAAAAGACCTTGTGATTTTGGCCGGAGTTGAGTATACTGGAACCAGACCATACAAAAAGGAGGGCCCGGAATGGAAGAACAGAACCGGCACGGCGCGGGAGACCATCGTACCCTGCTGATTGTGGATGATGACGAATTCAACCGCGCAATTTTGGACAATCTGTTCGCACCTTACTATCCCATCCAGGAAGCGGAGAACGGCCGCCGGGGGTTGGAGGCCATCCTGGCAGGGCCGGAGGATTTCAGTGCCGTGCTGCTGGACGTGGTCATGCCCGAGATGGACGGCCTGCAGGTGCTGCACAAGCTCAGCGAACAGGGACTGCTGCAGAAGCTGCCGGTCTTTCTCATCACTGCCGAAGCCCGGGACGAAGTCATGCGGGAAGCCTACCGCCTGGGGGTCATGGACGTGATCAGCAAGCCGGTGGTGCCTTATGTGGTGCTGCGGCGGGTGCAGTCGGTGGTGGAACTGTTTGAGGCCCGCCGCCGCCTGAGCAACACGGTGGAGATCCAGCAGTCCGAGCTCATGCGCCGGGCCCGGCAGATCGCCGAGCTGAACATGGGCATGCTGGAAGCCCTGTCCACCGCCATCGAGTTCCGGGACGGGGAGTCCGGGGAGCATGTCCAGCGCATCCACCACATCACCAAGATGCTGCTCACCGATACCCCCCTGGGTCAGGGCATCAGCCCTGCCGAGATCGAGCTCATCGCCACCGCCTCCATCATGCACGATGTGGGCAAGATCGCCATTCCGGACGCCATCCTGAACAAGCCCGGCAAACTCACCCCCGAAGAATTTGAGGTCATGAAGACCCACACCGTCCGGGGGGCCGAAATGCTGGAGCGCATCCCCCAGCTGCGGGAGAATGAAGCCTATCCCTACGCCTACGACATCGCCCGCCACCACCATGAACGGTGGGACGGCCGGGGCTATCCCGACGGGCTCAAGGGCAACGAGATCTCCATCTGGGCCCAGGTGGTGTCCCTGGCGGACGTGTACGACGCTTTGAGCTGCAAGCGGGTGTACAAGAAAGCCTTTGACCGGCAAACGGTGCTGGAAATGATCCGCACCGGGCAGTGCGGGGTGTTCAATCCCGACCTGCTGGAAGCCTTTTTTGCGGTGGAACCCCGCCTGCATCAACTGTATGAACAGCAGAAGGAGGACTAAGCATGGATGCTGCACGCAAACAGCGGCTGACCGAGGCGGGCCTGGACCTGACCGGCGCCCTGGACCGGTTTATGAACAACGAGGCGCTGCTGGAGCGTTTTCTGGCCAAGTTCCCGGCGGACCCCAACCATGACCGGCTGACGGCGGCCATCGCCGCCGGGGACAAGGAAGGGGCCCTCACCGCCGCCCATACCCTGAAAGGGGTGTGCGGCAACCTGTCCATGACCGCCCTGTTTGAGCTGCTCACCCGCCAGGTGGCGGCCTTCCGGGCGGACGACTGGGAGGGCGCCGTGGCCATGATGCCCGAACTGGACCGGATGTACACCGCCCTGTGCGCGGCCATCACCCAATGAGCACCCGGGTGAAGGCCGGCCCGGGCATGGTGCCGGCGGCCCTGTACCAGCGGATGCAGGGGCTGGCCCGCTCGGGCAAAACCGTCCTGGTGGCCCTGGACGGGCGGTGCGGCAGCGGCAAGACTGCCCTGGGTACCACCCTGGGTTGTGCCTTCGGCTGCCCGGTGGTGCACACCGACGACTACTACCTGCCCTTTGCCCGCCGCCCGGAAAACTGGGAGCAGACCCCGGGGGCCAACATGGACTTTGCCCGGCTGCGGGCCGAGGTGCTGGACCCCCTGCGGGCCGGACAGGACGGACTCAGCCGCCCCTACCACTGCCATGACGATACCTTCGGGGACGAGACGCCCCTGCCTGCGGGACACCTGGTGATCCTGGAAGGCAGTTACAGCCACCATCCGGCCCTGGGCGGGTACGACCTGACCGTCTTTGTGACCTGCCCCGAACCCTGCCGGGAAGACCGTCTGCGGGCCCGGGAGGGAGACCGCTTCCCCATGTTCCTGGCCCGGTGGATCCCCCTGGAGGAGGGGTACTTCCGCGCTTACGGCATTGAGGAAAAAGCCGACTTCCTGGTGGATACCGGCACCGGGGACTTCTGACAACCGAAAACCTGACCGCAGAAAATGCGCCCACCCTTGCCGGTGGGCCTTTTTTGTGCCCGCACAAACTGAAAAACGAAAAGAATTTATTGAAAAACGATAAAAAACACTTGCAAAACGATATGGCCTGTGGTATGGTAGTGCTAAGCTGAAAGGAGAAAGGGGAAGATCGTATGCCGAAGAACTCTCCCGTTCCCGGGCGGGACAAGAGCATCGCCTTAAGCCAGTTCAGCACCCTGTGCATGGGGGGCATCTGCCTGCTGATGGTGTGGTGCGGCCCCCAGCTGGTGAACTGGGCCCTGCGGGACTACACCGGCAGCGCCGCCCTGGGCGCTTTGCGTATGGGGCTGCTGGGGCTGGGGTACGTGTGCGCGGTGCTGGCCTTTGCCACCCTGTACAACCTCTACCGGTTCCTGGGCCGGGTGCAGAAGGGGGCCGTTTTTGTGCGGGAAAACGTCACCGCCCTGTGGCGCATCAGCTGGTGCTGCGCCGGGGCGGCCTTCCTGTGCACCCCCGCCGGGCTGGCGCTGCGGCTGCCCTTTGTCTTTTCCCTGGGACTGTGCGCCGGGTTCATGGCGCTGATCGTCCGGGTCATCATGAATGCCTTCCGCCAGGCTGTGGACATGAAGGATGAACTGGACCTGACGGTGTAAAGGAGAAGGCGGATGTCCATATACGTGAATCTGGACGTGATGATGGCCCGGCGCCATATGGGCGCGGGAGAGCTGGCCGAAAAGATCGGCATCACCCCCGCCAATCTGTCCATTCTGAAAAACAACAAGGCCAAGGCGGTGCGGTTCACCACCCTGGAAGCCCTGTGCCGGGAACTGGACTGCCAGCCCGGCGACCTGCTGGAATACCGGCCCGATGACGGGGTCGACGGCTGATACACCTGAAATTATACAGAGGGTAATACTATGGAATATAATTACAAAGAGGGCGCGGCGCGTCCCCTCTATTCAAGTGCACCCCAAAATCTGCCCGCAGCGGCACCGGCCCCCTTCCGGCCTTTGCCCGGCAGCCCCCTTCTGTGGGGCGCGGCGGCGGTGCTCAGCTATCCCCTGGCCTGGTACTACACCAAATATGTGCTCATGGGCTCCCTGCGGGGAGCCGCCTGCACCGTCTTTGCGGTGCTGTTCATGGCGGGGGTGGAACTGTTCAGCCGGGCTCTGGGCCGCAAAGGCAGCCGGGAAACCTGGTTCTGGGGGGCCTGCTGGCTGGCCCAGAGTGTGGCCCTGGGGGTGTACGGCCTCCACGCCGACGTGCTCCAGCTCTGGCAGATGCTGGTCTGGCACCTGACGGCGGTGTATTTTGTCCTTTGCCGCACCGGTATGCAGGCTGCGGGCAGGGCCAACACCATGGTGGCGGTAGACGGCCTGGCGGGGGTGTTCGTGCTGCCCTGGACCGGTATCTTCCTGCGGCTGCGCTCCCTGTGGGCCGGGGCCAAAGCCTGCCTGAAAGGGCGGGTGCGCTCCCGCCGCCGGGCGGCGGAGGTGCTCGTCGGGGTGATGCTGGCCCTGGTACTGGCCTGGTATGCAGCCGCCCAGCTTTCCGCCGCGGATGCCGCCTTTGCCCGACTGGTGGAAGGTCTGCTCCATCCTTTGCGCTGGCAGTGGAATGGGGTGGAACTGGTGTACCTTATCTGCTCCATCCCGGTGGGCATGTGGCTCTTCGGGCTGGTGGGGGGCGGCCTGTGCCGCACCGACCCGCCCCTGGCCGAAGAACGGTTTTACCGGGGCCTGGGCCAGCTGCCCCGTCTGCCCCACATCACCGCCAACCTGGCGGTGGGGGCGCTGTGCGCGGTGTATGCCCTCTTCTTCGGGGTGCAGTGCGCCGAGTTCGCCGCCGCCCTGGGGGCGCCTTCCCCTCTGGAAGCGGTGGAGGCCTCCAAGTTCGCGGTGGAAGGCTTCTGGGAACTGTGCCGGGTGCTGGTGCTGGACTTCGCCGTGCTGGCGGTGCTGCATCTTCTCAGCCCTGACCCGGTGGACCGCCCCGGCCGCCGCCGGATTCTGCTCACGGTGTTCTGCGCCTTCGGGCTGGGGTTCGTGGGGCTGGGCGCCGCCAAGCTGGGGGTGTACATCCGGCTGTGGGGGCTGACGCCCCGGCGGGTCATCTCTGCCTGGTGCCTGGCGGTGCTGGGGCTGGCCGCCCTGCTGGCCCTGCTGCGGCTGTGGCGGAAACTGCCCGCGGTGCGCATCTGGGTACTGGCGGGGATGGTGAGCTTCTGTGTGCTCTGCGCCGTGGATGTGGAGAGCCTCTGCGTCAACGACCATCTGGACCGGGTGCGGGCGGGCACCGCGGCCGAACTGGACTGGGACCTGCTCATCGACTGTGCCTACGGCCGGCCGAAACTGGCCGACGGCCTGCGGCAGGAACTGCTGACCATGGACCTGACGCCCCAGCAGCAGCGGGAGATGAACACCTACTGCTGGATCTGGCAATAAAGCCTGGGATAAAAGAAAAACTCCCCCGCGTTCTGCCTTGTGAACAGGGCGCGGGGGAGTTTCTTATGCTTTTTTGCGGCGGCGGTACACAGTCTGCCCAACCAGGGCCACCAGGCTGAGGAGGGACACCAGGTCGGCGGCCAGCCAGCGCTTGGGCTCCTGCCAGGTCACCGTGACGGTGCCGGTAAAGTCCGCAGGCACCGCCAGGCCCACCAGCCCGTGCTCCGAGGCATACAGGGTGCCGGTGTCGGTGCGGTAGCCGGGATAGTACAGCAGCGGCAGGTCCACAAAGCCTTCCGCGTCCCCGGTGGAGCAGGTGACGGTGGTGGTGCGGCCATCCCGCACAATATGCTCCACCCGGATGTCGGCGGGTTCGGCGGCGGCAAAGCCCAGGCCGCTCTCAACAGCGCCCTTGGGCAGATACATGTCGTCCAGGGTGGTGGTTACATGGGACGGCGGCCGCAGCATGAACTGGGAAACATCTCCGGCGTAGGAGGCGTTGTCCAGCGAGACCTGTTCCGGCAGGAAGGTCAGGCAGAAGAAGGCAGTCAGGGCCGCCACGGCGGCAGCGGCGGCCCGTGCCGCCGTGTTCCGGCCGGTCAGCTGCAGCTGCTGCAGCCCGGCCAGGGTGGCCAGGGTCAGGGCGATGGTGGCCAGGCCCAGGAAACGCCAGGGAAACTGGATGGAGCCCAAAAGATTTCCCAGAACCGGCAGGTCAGGCATCCAGACCCAGGGGAACAGCCGGGTGCTGGCAAACAGGGTGACGGCGCCCACCGCCAATGCACACAGACCCGGTTTGCGGGAAGTGCCGGGGGCGGCCGGAACCAGAAGGGCCAGGGCCAGGAGCAAAGCCCCGCCCAGGGGCAGCGCCAGACCGAACACGGCGGTGGAACCC
>CAUEKL010000009.1 GCA_959018215.1 uncultured Gemmiger sp. | reverse complement strand
CGGTATTTCGTTTAACCTACTTTAATGACGGGAAAATCTGGCAAGAGTATTATAATAGTAAAACTATTCTTTTTGCTCAATTGGTAAAGGAGAGAACTTAACGTGAAAAAGGCTTTGACTATTTTTCTTGCTGCTTGCTTGTACAGACGTTTCCTTATACTATTTTTGCAGAAGATGAAACGAATATTGCACATGAATCACAGAATGAAAAATCAATTGAGATTCAGCTACCTGAACCTACAGTGACTTTCGTCGAAGAAAGGCCATCTTCCGGTCTGCCTGAAAATGATACTTATATATATCAAGAAACAAATGCAGCAGCGAAAAAAACAGGGTTTTGCGGTGATAATCTGACCTGGACGGAATATGATGATGGGCGTTTGATTATTTCAGGTACAGGAGCAATGGACAATTATGACGAAAATGGAATGCCTTGGAGCGCAGATATAAGATCTGTGGAAATTTCTCAGGGAGTAACCAGTATTGGAGATTATGCATTTAATGGTTGTGAGAAATTACATGAAATTATTATTCCTGATAGCGTAACAATACTTGGCAATCGGGCATTTCTATATTGCACTAATTTACAAACTATAGATATGCCCAGTAACATAGTGAAAATTGGAGACGCAGCTTTTGAAAGTTGTACCGCTCTAAAGGATGTTGCTATACCAACAGGAGTTCAAAACATTGGATATAATACATTTGCGGGATGCATTAGCCTTGAGAAAATTGAGCTACCGGATACGATATCGGATATAGGAAACTGTGCATTTTGGCATTGCACCGCATTGAAAAGTATTGACTTGCCAGAGAGTGTTACTTCCATTGGGGAAGCTGCTTTTCAAGGATGTAGAAATCTGGAAAATATTAATTTGCCAGAAAGTCTGTCAAGTATAAATAATAGTGCGTTTGAAGGTTGCTCAGCGTTAAAAAGTGTCGAGATCTCACTAAATGTCAAGTCTGTAGGGGAAAACGCATTTTCATCCTGCGAAGCGCTGCAGTATGTCTTTATTCCGGATAGCGTAACAGAAATGGGCGCAAATGTTTTCAATAATTGTCCCTTGCTTGTCAATGCTGGTCCTGCAGGTACTGATAAAACATTCAATGTTGAGTTTGGTTGGCAAAAACAAATTCCGAAGAATGCGTTCTTTGGCTTGGCAATTAAAGAGGTCACTATTCCAGAAGGAATTACAAACATTGGAGAACATGCTTTTGCTAGGTGCCTTAATTTGGAAAGTGTCACTATCCCTTCTGGAGTTGTGAGTATAGAAACAGGAATCTTCTCGGGCTGTACCTCATTGAAAAGTGTTATTATACCGGATGGAGTTTTAAGTTTGGTGGGTGGTACATTCTGGGAATGTTCTGCACTCGAAAATGTTGTTATTCCTGGTAGCATAATAAACATTGGTACTAGTACTTTTCATGGTTGCACCAGTTTGAAAAGCATTAACATCCCAGAGGGAATCACAAACATTGGATTACAAGCGTTTTTTGAGTGCAGCAGCCTAAAAGAAATAACGCTTCCTCGTAGTATTAAAAAAATTGATGAAGATGCCTTTGCGGGGTGCGGCCAATTACAGGATGTTTACTATGCAGGAAGTGAAAATGAGCGCGATAATATTGAATTTGTTGCGTCACATATTGGGAAAGATGAATTAATCAATGCTAAATGGCATTATAATTTCAGCGATACATCGCAATATAATTTGCAATTGCGCTATTTTACCGAATGGGATGCTGAAAATCAAATTGCCTATTTTGAAGATGATCTGCTGCACCTTGGCGTTGAAGTGACCGACGAGACCGACACCTCTTTTTTGGATACGGTACAGGATATAGTAGGTCATTATGTCCTGGTAGAAACAAAGTACCGAGATGACGGTATGGTTGGGCCGAATATTCTGATTAGCATGGAACCGGTGGAGGCAGGGACAGGTACTGTTCAGGAACGAGCAGAGGATAGTCTTACCGTCAATGATACTGTATATCCGTTAGCCTTGAAGGGAGAAGATCCGGTAGTGGGTGCGGATAAGGGCGATGAAGTTGTGTATGGCGTGCAGGACGGAAAAATTGTGATTCTTGTACCGCTTACAACTACTACAATGCGCCTAGATAATTGGGAACCCGCATCAAGAGTACTTACTGTATCCAACGATTTGACAAAATATACTTACAAGGTCAGCACGCTTGCTTCGGAGGAGAGCTTGGCATTTTTGAATGCTGATAGAGAATCTGACAAGAGTTATAATATTGAGTTCTCTTATGATCTGTCTGGGAAAATTGCATATCGCATTTACCGTGTATATGAGGCAGCTGAAGGATCAGAGAAGCCGGAAGATGACGAATCTTCTCAGTATATCATTGATCGGGTGAAAGAATATACAACGGAAGAGTTTTATGCTCAATATGATGAGATCCTGAATAGCAATGCATCCAACGAGGTTATCTTACAACGCCTAACGGAGCTTTTTGATAAATATGGTTTTCTCGACATTATGGAGGGTGTCCACTACCTGAGCAATACACAGGGAAATCGCTATGCGTATAGAACCTTGCTTTCTGATCAAATGTACTGTGCTTGGAACTATTATGACTGGTTACATAATACGGAAAAAGGCACTGCGGCAAGAGCGGTTATGGTAGTGGATGGATTGATATTTAACAATGAGTTTAGTGATTGGACCGACATCACAAACTATGTAGATGATGACTATCCAGCCGTGAAGAAATATAAAGATATGCTCTATGATTTCATGGATGCCGAGGCGCTTGAAGTCGAAGCAATGAGCTATATTTCTAGCGTCAACCAGCTTTCTCAAAAATGCACGGAAGCCGGAAAAATCTATGCGGATTCTTTGATTGAAAAAATAAATGCATGTACCAGCCGAGATGAGCTAAAACAGCTGATGCAGTCGGCAGATGCACAAGAAATTTTCCGTGAGATTAAAGAGGAAAGCGGCGGAAAAATAACCTTTTCGTTAAGCAAAGAGTCTGGATTTGGGAAATTTGCCCAAAATATAGGGTATGCAGGAAGCATAATTTCGGTTGTAGATAGTACCGTAGACAATGCTATTGCTATTATTGAACTGGATAGTAAACTGGAAGTTTATTCTCAGTATCAGTCTTTCCTTTCGGAAATCCAGTCTGCGACAGAACTTCCCCTCGGGATGCGCCTTGCTGCCAGAAGTATTCTGCAAGAAATGGAAGAAGGAGAATGGCATCAGATCAATGCTTTGGCCAGTGATATTTTCGGCGAACTTTTAAAAGTAGTAGGAAGTGAAACTGGATTTAATATTACTGACGACATTCTTAAAAAGGTTATGGGAGAGACAGGTGCAAGTAGCTTAAGCTCGTATTTAGCCGTCATTAATGTATCTGCTTTCTGTATCAATAAAATTGTTGATGTGGGAGAATTAATCCGGGGCGTTCAATTTGTTGAGGGTTATGTCTTGCTTCAAAATTATTATAAGGAGCAACTGCTGGAATCTCGCGACGCCTTTGTTGATAATCCGACTGCAGAGAATGCATGGGCCTTCTTTGAGGATTACAATATACTGTACCGGCTGCGGTATAGAGGGGAAAAAGCATATCTTGCAATGTCGGATATTAAGGGAGTTATTCGAATCTTTACAGATTTCGGATATCCAGTGAAGGCAGAAGTTGCGGAAACAACAATGAAGCTTCTGGAAGAGCGATGCCAATTTACAATTGATGAAGGAGTGGAAGTGCCGGAATCTGTTTCGTATTTCACAAAAACTGTTATTGACTGTCCGGTAAATGTAGAAGTTTATTCTCCGGAAGGAGAGCTTGTTGTTACATTGAGGGATGGTGAGGAAAGTGATATTAGCAACGAGCATGGTCGCTTTGCAGTGGTATACCGTCCTTATACCGGTGAATATGCAAAGGTCATTTGCCTGAGAGAGGATGGCGATTATCGCTTCAGACTTGTAGCTTCGGGAGATGGTTTGGTTTCCTTTAAAATGGCCAGCAAAAGCGATCAGAATCCGGTTCTCTATTCGTTTGATCATGTGGCGGTTTCTACGGATGAAGTCATAGAGACATCTGTCGAGCAGGTTCTGCAAGAGAATACCTATTCCATTGACGCAGACGGAAACGGAGATTTTGAGGGTACTGGGGAAATCTTGACTTCTGTTCCTTCTGACAACATTCCCGTGCAGAGTATTTCTTTGGATGAGACAGATCTAAATCTAGCTGTTGGAGAAAGTGTAGTTTTGAATTATAGTATTCTTCCAACAGAAGCAACTTGTCAAAATGTGCTATGGATTTCCAGTGATCCAGAGACGGTGGAAATTTCCAACGGAATGGCAACAGCACTTAAAGAAGGTACGGCAGTGGTATATTGCAGATCTCAAGATGATCTGTCTTTAAGTGCAAAGTGTGAAATAGATGTGGCAGCGGCCCATCAGCATACGATGACTTTGGTCTCTGCTTCGACGGCCTCCTGCTGTTCTACCGGAATCAAGGAGCATTGGCACTGCACAATGTGCGGAAAAAACTTCGCTGACAGTACCGGGACTATCGAAATGAGTGATGCTACGATTCCTGTTAATGCTCAAAATCATACAGGAGGCACAGAAATCCGTGATGCGGTGAAAGCCACCAGTGAGGCCGAAGGTTACACCGGAGATACCTACTGCCTTGGCTGCGGGGCAAGGATTGCCAGCGGGACGGTGATTCCCAAGTTAACTACAGATAATCCTGATGCGCCGGCCGCAAGTGAGGCAACAACCGAACCAAGCATTACGCGCCCATCGCAACCGAGTACTACCACTGTGCCGGAAAAGGAAGCCGCATCGAATGCTGCGAAAGCAGAGGATGAAGAAAAAACGCAAACTCAAGAGACAGAGTTGCCAAATGAAGATGCTTCTGAACCTTCGCAAACACCACAGGCGAATGGGGATGAATCGACCATTCAAAAGTCTGATTCCGCAGTACAAGAAACCGAGGAACAGAATCAGGAAAGTGGCAGCGGTATTTTGGTGTATGTTGTCTTGGTGCTTGCAGCAGGATGTGTGATTTTTGGAGCGGTTTTGTATCTGTGGCGACGCAAAAAGCAGTGAGGGTAAAAACTGACTCAATCCAGAGACAGTAATTGTTGACACGAGTACCCAATAAAACAAGTCCATAGACAGATAGGCTGGAGGTTTTTGCGACCTCCAGCCTGTCTGTTGTCTTCGATATTTTGCCTTCTTGAAAAGTTTGAGGTGATTCCAAGAACAGCAACCAGGTTTCTTTCCCTACTGTTGTCCTGCGTCGCCCTGGGCAGCGATACGCAAGGCACATATAAGGAGCAAAAACCGCTTTTCGTGCGTCATGCACGAGGATAAAAATTAGAACATGATGTGCGGAAAAACCGCAGTATTAAGCCAAAAATCAGGAGGAAAGCGAAGGAATCACCGGATGTTTGGCAGGGGCAGCACCAAGCTCTTGAAGTTCAGCAAGCGCTGAGTTTATCAAGCTTTTTTCAAAGTTCCGGGACCATATGGCTCCCGGAACTTTTTTTGCAGGGAAACCGGTGGATCCCACAAGCTCCTTTGGACATCCATTTCTTGAGAGGAGCACCAGAAGGGAATATACGAAGCAGAACGCTTCCCGTTCCGACGGGATCATCCCAAAACACCGGAAGGTGCCCATCAACCGATTCTTCTTTAGTGGAAATTTGTCTTGAGTCATGGTAAAATAACATATCATGGGAAGAGGCTCACGTGGCAGAGTCATACGGTCTTGGGGAAGTTGTGTATGGTTACGGACGGCGGGCAACATGTGCTGCGCAAGGGGACTGTTCATATCAGAGAACAAGAATAATTACTGCTGCCGTGCCCATGGCGGAAAGCATAAATAGCAACAAGGTGGAATTTTGGCAATGAAAGAAATACAAAACAATTTGAAGGCAGCGCTCAAGACAATCCTCACCATTTACGCCTTTACGTTTGATCAAATCTATGAAGCAGGCAAAAGTGTGCTGTCCCAGTATGCCAACCGGGAAGATCTGGCCGGATTTACCTGGACCGTCTTGGGAATTGCGGTTTTCTTGCTGTATCGATATGCGCAAAACCATTACAGATGTGAAAAAATACAAAAAAGTGAACTTCTGTTTGCGGCATGTTATGCTGTGTTTTTTGTTGTTGGCAGGAGTTTTCTACTGTTCAACAACTGGAACCTGATCATGGAAACACCGAGGCAGTTTTTCTGTGCGTTGATTGCCATAATCGGGCTTACCTGTTTCTTTTATTCCGTTCTTATCATTCTTTCGGTTCAGTTCCGGAGCAGACGCCGGGAAAAGCTGAACCTGCCTCTGAGTGAGCGCCATACGTTGGCCGCCGTATGTGGAATCCTGCTGATCGGATGGCTTCCTTATATCATCCTTACCTGGCCGGGAAGCGTTCCCCATGATACCATGTACCAACTTGCCATGTGGCTGGGATATTCTGATATGACGAATCATCACCCGTGGTTCACAACGATGATCTATGGAGTTCTTTTTCAGGTTGGCCGGGTCTTCAGCGATAACATAGGGGTGTTCCTCATCATCCTTTTCCAGACGGTGCTATGTGTTGCTGCTTTTTCGCATGTCTGCATGAAAGTGAAAAAATATGGCGGTTCTCCATATATAACCGCGCTCTTTTTTGCGCTGGTACCCGTGTGGGGCTGCTATGTTACTGCGGCTATTAAGGATATCCTGTTTGTCGCGGTGCATTGTGTATACTTCAGTTACTTTCTCGAAATCTTTGCCGCCGGGATGGGAAAAGCAAAAATCAGGACCCGAGATTGGGTGATTTTTGCGGTGCTGAGTTTACTGCTTTGTCTGATAAGAAACGATGGCATTTATCGGGTCATCCCATCGGGAATTCTTTTACTTTTTGTCATCAGGCGGTACAGAAAGCAAACTCTCCTGGCATTGATTGCCTGCCTCATAGCCTTCAACGCACAAAATTATGTGGCGTTCGATATTATTGGAATTCAAAAGGGTTCCAGCCGCGAGATGATGAGTATCCCGTTTCAGCAGACGGCCAGATATGTGCGGGATTGTGGAGACGATGTGACGGAGGAAGAAAGGGAGGCAATCGACAAGGTGCTGCCCTATGACATGCTGGCTGAGATATATGATCCCAACACTTCAGACCCTGTTAAAAACAAAATGCGCAACTGCACGTCGGAGGAATTCTCTCAGTATCTGCAGGCATGGGCTGAAATGGGGATGAGGCATCCTTCCGCGTATATTCAGGCAACCATCAACAATACGTATTATTATTTCTATCCGTTCCATAACAGCCGTGTGATGAGAGCATATCAGAATTACATTAAAGGCGAGCCTGTCAATCCCGGTCTGGACATCCACTATGTGCATCCGCAAATAACGGAAGAAGTCAATAATTATGCCGAGATGTGGCGGGTGTTTCCCGCGCTGTCCCTGCTGAGCAATCCCGGTTTTTATACCTGGCTGCTGCTGTTTGGAATCATGATTCTTCTCAAGCTGAAAAAAATCCGGGAACTGGCGGTCATGAGCGTTCCCTTATTGCATCTGGCCATCTGCGTGGCATCCCCGGTGAACGGTTTGTTAAGGTACGCGATGCCCTTGATGGCCATCATGCCCTTGCTTCTGGTATGGGTCAGAAAGATTGCGAATGAGGAAACGGAGGTATCGGCCCCTGTGGTACACTAAGGACCATACAAATGGTTTGCCGCAGGATTTCTTCTGAGGGAATTTCCATCTGCGTTCCCCCGGAATTCTGGTGAGCTGTGTGTCTCGCCTTTACAAAAAGCTGCCGACCCGGCTGGGTCGGCAGCTTTTTTTGTCGCTTTCTGCTGCGGCAGCAAACCAAAATTTGCCCAAAAAGCCTGTCGAAGTCTGTGCAAAAGCCCGATAATAGGTGAAAAAACTGGTATTTGTATGGACAAGCCGGGAAAAGTGAAGTATAATAACCAGGAACAGCCGCCGGGGATAGGGCCCGGCCGGCACTGTCGAAACGCTTTTCCGCGGCATCTTGCTGTACAATGGATGCCGGCCCCTGCGGCCGGCCTTTTCTTATGCACCGGAAAAGTTGTAAACATTGGGCACCGTTCCTGAAAAGGGTGCCGAAGCCGAACAAGACAGGAGCAACCATGTTATCAGTCAAAACCCGAGAACATATCCGCCGCCGCATGGAGATCACCGGCCCGCATCTGGCGGTGCTGCTGTGCGGGGCCATTTCCCTGGGCGTATCCCTGGCCGTGGTCAGTGAAAGCCTGCGTGTGGTGGAAATCAGCGATACCCGCGGCCAGAGCGGCGTTATCATCACCTGTGCCACCGATGTAAACACCCTGGTGGACCAGGCGGGTCTGGCCGCCCCCGGCAGCGAGGACGAACTCCAGATCGTGGAGAGCAACGGCCGGGACCGAATCCACGTGCTGCGGGCCTTCACGGTGCCGGTGGAGATGGACGGCACTACCACCGACCTGGTGGCCACCGACGAGACGGTGGGAGAGCTTCTCTCCGAAGCGGGAATCGATGTGGGAGAACACGACATTGTAGAACCTGCTCTGGATGAGAAACTGGAGCGGGGGGACAGTGTGACCCTGCAGCGGGTGGAGTACGTGGAGTACACCACCGAGGAGGCAATCCCCGCTGAGACCGAATACCGCCAGACCAGCCTGTTCTACCGCAATCAGGACAAGGAAACGGTGTTGGAACAGGGCCAGGACGGACTGGATCAGGTGACCTGGCGGGAGATCTGGGTGGACGGTGAGTGCACCGAAACGGTGGAGATCGGCCGCCAGACCCTGGTGGAGATGCAGCCCACCGTCATCAAGTGCTACGGCGAGGGGGTGCCGGTTTCCATCTTCCACGGCCCGGAAGTGGTGGATGGCGTACCAGCCGAAGGTGTCAGCGCCGTATATACCGGCCAGCGTTCCACCGGCTATTCCGCCTCTCTGACCTCCAAGGGCGCCTCCGGCCAGCGGCTGACCTACGGCACCGTGGCCGTAAATCCCTCGGTGATTCCGTACGGGACCCTTTTGTACATTACTTCGGACGACGGCCGGTTTGTGTACGGCTACGCCTACGCCGCAGATACGGGTACGGCCATGATGACCGGTCATGCCTTTGTGGATCTGTACTATGAATCCTACGACGAGGCGGTGACCAGCGCCGTGATCCCGGTGACGGTGTACGTCATCGACGACGACACCGCTGCCGCCTATAAAGAGGAAAACGACGCCATCCGGGAAGCGGACCTGGCGGAGCATCACTGATTCTTTTCCGGTACGACACTATATAAAAAGGAGCGGCCCGCCCGGACCATGCCGGAGCGAAGCCGCTCTTTTGCGTGTCGTTTGTGTGCCGTTGCCGTGCCCGGAGAGCGGGGGAGAGGCTCAGACCTCCACCCGGCCCACAAAAGCGGTCTCGGCGGGGCCTGCCATCTGTACCGCGTCGTCGGCGTCGATGGTGATGGACAAGGTGCCGCCCAGCAGCTCCACCTGCACCGCCTCGCCCCGGGGACATACCCCCCTCAGGACCATGGCGGCCACGGTGGCGCAGGCGCCGGTACCGCAGGCCAGGGTCTCGCCGCTGCCCCGCTCCCACACCCGCATGACCAGGTGGTGGGGGTCCTGCACATACACGAACTCGGTGTTGGTGCCTTCGGGGAAGGCGGGGTGCTTCTCAAAGAAAGGCCCGATCTCCGCCAGTGCCGCGCCGGTGGGCAGGGTGTCCGGGTCCGGCCATTCCACCACGCAGTGGGGGTTGCCCATGCTCACGCAGGCCACGTCCCAGCTCTTTCCGGCAGCCACCAGGTCGGCGTGGACCAGCGGCCCGCTGCCAAGCCCCACGGCAGGCAGGGCGTCCGGGCTGGCATCAAACCGGCCCATGTCTGCCTGCCACATGCCGTCCCCCAGGCGGCGCAGGGTCTTGCGCCCGGCCATCAGGGTGTCGATCTCGATCACATCCTTGGCCATGCCGTGCTCATACAGGTACTGCGCTACACAGCGCACCCCGTTGCCGCACATGCGGCCCTCGCTGCCGTCGGCATTGAACATCCGCATGGTGGCGTCGCCCCCGGCCAGCACCGGCGGACAGATGCAGATGATGCCGTCCGCTCCGATGGAAAAGTGCCGGCGGGACAGCTTGCGGCTCCATTCCGCGATATTTTCCGGCAGGCCGGTCTCCCGGCAGTCCAGATAGATGTAATCGTTGCCGCAGCCGTGCATTTTGGTGAAATCCAGTTGCATAAAAGGCCCTCCTGTATAATCTCTCCCTCTATCATATCGCGTTTGGGGCCGCCGTACAACCACCGGGGCACAAAAAACTGCCGTGGCGCTTGACAACCCGCATGGGATACGATATAAAATTACATGAAGACTTGCATTCTGCCCGCAGCGTGGGCAACCATAGATTGAAGGAGAGTTTAGAATGGAATCCGAAGTTTTTGAACGCATCCGTGAGTATCTGGCTGACCAGCTGGATGTGGAGCCTGAGAAGATCACCCCCGAGAGCGATATCGTGGAAGATTTCGGCGCCGACAGCCTGGATGTCATCGACATGATCACCACCCTGTCCGACGAGTTCGGCGTGGAGATCCCCGACGAGGAGATCGAAAACTTCCACACCGTGGGCGATGTGGTCAGCTATGTGGAGGAACGTCTGTAATCTCCCGGAAAATTGTAGAAAGTGTGAGGAAAAGCAATGGCAAACGATAAGAAAAAGATGGTCGAAGCCATCACCGCGCAGGAAGTGGATTTTGCGCAGTGGTATACCGACATCTGCACGAAGGCCGAACTGGTCGAATACTCCAGCGTGAAAGGGTTTGTGGTGCTGCGCCCCTATGGCTACGCCATCTGGGAGAACATCCAGAAGAACCTGGACAGCCGTTTCAAGGCCACCGGCCACGAAAACGTCGCCATGCCTATGCTGATCCCCGAAAGCCTGCTGAAGAAGGAAGGCGAGCTGGTGGAAGGCTTTGCCCCCGAGGTGGCCTGGGTCACCACCGGCGGCAGCGAACCTCTGGAAGAGCGCCTGGCCGTGCGTCCCACCAGTGAGACCATGTTCAGCGATCACTTTGCCCATGTGCTGCAGAGCTACCGCGATCTGCCCATGCTGTACAACCAGTGGTGCAGTGTGGTCCGTTGGGAAAAGTCCACCCGTCCTTTCCTGCGCACCCGTGAATTCTGGTGGCAGGAAGGCCACACCATTCACGAGACCGCCGAGGAAGCCAAGGCCGAGACCGAGCAGCAGCTGAACTGCTACGCCGATTTCTGTGAGAATGACCTGTGCATCCCGGTGCTCAAGGGCCGCAAGACCGACAAGGAAAAGTTTGCCGGTGCCGAAGCCACCTACACCATCGAAGCCATGATGAAGGACGGCAAGGCCCTGCAGAGCGGCACCAGCCACTACTTCGGGGACAAGTTCTCCCGCGCTTACGACGTGACCTTCACCGGCCGGGACAACACCCTGCAGTATCCCTTCCAGACGTCCTGGGGCGCTTCCAGCCGCCTCATCGGCGCCATCATCATGACCCACGGCGACGACGACGGCCTGATCCTGCCCCCGGCCATCGCCCCGGTGCAGGTGGTCATCGTTCCGGTGGCCGCCCACAAGCCCGGCGTCACCGAGAAGGCCCGGGAACTGGCTGCGTCCATCGGCAAGTACGCCCGCGTCAAGCTGGATGATTCCGACAAGGCTCCCGGCTGGAAGTTTGCCCAGTGGGAGATGAAGGGCGTGCCTCTGCGCCTGGAAGTGGGTCCCCGGGATATCGAGCAGGGCCAGTGTGTGCTGGTCCGCCGGGACAACCGCGAGAAGCAGTTCGTCAAGTTCGAGGATCTGGAGACCGCCATTCCCGCCGCCCTCAAGGCTCTGGGCAAGGACCTGTATGACCGTGCCCTGAAGAACCGGGAAGCCCGCACCGTCAGCGCCACCACCATGGAAGAGGTCAAGGCCAAGGTGGCCGAAAAGACCGGCTTTGTCAAGACCATGTGGTGCGGCGATCTGGCCTGCGAGGAAGCCATGAAGGAGCAGGCGGGGCTGTCCAGCCGCTGCATGCCCTTCGAGCAGGAGCATCTGTCCGATGTCTGCCCGGTCTGCGGCAAGCCCGCCAAGACCATGGTCGTCTGGGGCATTGCGTATTAAGTTCACGCTTGGCAGCGCCCGCAGGGGCGCTGCTTTTTGATTTTGGGGGCTTTGTGCCCCCTTGGCTGAATTTTCCGGAAAGGTCGTAGAGGCATGTTTCTGCTTGTGACACTGGGGGTATATGCTGTCGGGCTGGTGCTCACCGCGGTGGGCAGCCGGCTGGCGGGCCGCTGCGCCACCTGGTGCTGCGCCTTGTGCGGGCTGCCCATGTGGGTGGTGTCCGGCACGGTGGCCTCCCTCAGCGTGGCCCTGCCCCAGCTGGTGCTGGCCTTTCTGGCGTCGGGGCTGTCCATCACCTCCATGGCGGTGGGGGTGGCCCTGGCGGGGGCCGTCACCGACCTGGGCCTGGTGCTGGCCCTGTGCCTGCTGCGCCGGTCGGTCACGGTGGACCGGGGGGAATTCTGCCGCAAATGCGGCATCCTGCTGGCTGCCTGCCTGGTACTGGAAGGCTTTGCCGGGGACGGCGTGCTCACCCACACCGGGGCGGGGCTGCTCATGGCTCTGTTTGTCCTCTTTGTGCTGGAAAGCATCCTCTACCAGTACCGCCTGGCCTACGACGAGGGCCTGCAGCCCATCGGGGTGGGGCCTCACCGGCTGCCCCGCAGCGCCGCCGTGCCGGCCATGCAGACCATGGCTTTCCCGGCCATGAACCTCTTCAACAGCATGAAGAACCTGGCCGGAATGCTTTTCGGCGCTTCGCTGCTGGCGGTGGGGGCCTGGGCCCTCTTGTACAGCGCCACCGTGTTCGCCAACCTTACCGGCACCATCCAGGCGCTGTGGGCGGCCACCCTCATCTCCTTCGGGTTCAGCCTGCCCCTGCTGGCCGAAGTTTTGCACCATCCCTTCGGTTCTGTGTGGAAAAAATTCGCGGTGCGCTGCCGGGTATACCCGCCCGCGGCCCTGCCCATGCAGATGCTGAACAGCGCCATTCTCAGCCTGACCTTCGTGCTGCCTGTGTGCAGCCTGACCTACCGGGAACATCTGCCGGTGGGCGCCCAGTTCCGCCGGTATGACATGCCCGCCTGCTTGGCCCTGGGGCTGACCCTGCTGCTGCCCGCTTTGCTGAAAAAGCGGCTCTACCGCTGGCAGGGCGGTATCTGCCTGGCCGTCTATATCATCTATGTGGCGGCGGTGCTGCTGGCTCCGCTGTCCGGCGCCTGAACCGTCCCCATAAAGAAAACCGCCCCGGGAACCTTGCGGCTCCCGGGGCGGTTTGTTGTTTTGTTACAGGGATTTCTGCATCCAGTATGCATCGGCATAGCGGCCGTCGGCGTATTTCATGTTGTGGGGCAGGGTGCCGCAGCGCACAAAGCCCAGCCGCTCATACAGGGCGACGGCGGGCCGGTTTTCGGCCATGACCGTCAGTTCCGCCTGCTCATACCCGGCGGCTTTTGCCTGCGCCAGCAGGGCAGTCATCATGGCGGTGCCGATGCCCTTGCCGCAGTACTTCCGGTACAGGGCGATGGAAACTTCGCACCGGTGGGCCACCCGTTGGTACGGCCCCGCCGCCGAAAGGGAACAGCTGCCCGCCAGCTCTCCGGCACAGAAGCCCAGCAGCATGATATCCCGGGGGGAAGCCGCCATCCTCTGCAAGAACTGCTGTTCCTGTTCGGGGGTAAACCTGCTCTCTCCCGGTTCCCGCAAAAGGTAGGGCGTTTCGGCGGTGGTACCTTCCAGGCAGGCCAGCATCGCTTCGGCGTCCTCGGGTCCGGCGCTGCGGAGGGTCAGGACACTGCCGTCCCGCAGGGGGACTGTCTGTTCCGCAAAAACCATGAGGTTGTGCCTCCTTTTATTCGGGACGGCCCACCGGCAGGGTGAAGGTGAACCGGCACCATTTGCCCGGTTCGCTCTCGGCCTTGATCTGGCCGCCGGACAGGTTGATGAGCACCTTGCAGATGTGCAGGCCCAGGCCGCTGCCCCGGGTGTTCAGCCCGCGAGAGCGATCCTCCTTGTAAAAACGCTCGAACACAAAGGGCAGGGCTTCGGGGGAGATGCCCTGGCCGGTGTTTTCCACCGCTACCACCACCATGCCGCCGTCCCGGCGTACCGAGAAGCGGATGACCCCCTGGGGCGGGGTGAACTTGATGGCGTTGTCCACCAGATTGTACACCACTTGGTGGATCAGGTCTGGGTCGGCATACACCGGCTCCCGGGCCGGTTCCAGCCCCTGGATGTCGATCTGCCCGTCCTCGATGCGTTTCTCGTCGGACAGCACCACGTCGGTGATGGTGTCCCAGATGTTGCAGTTGCGGGCCTGGAACTTGTATTCCCCGGATTCCAGCTTGGTGATGTCCAGCATGTTCTGCACCAGCCGGGCCAGGCGCCCGGTCTCCTGGGAGACGATGCCCAGATAGTGCTTGTACTCCTCCTGGGGGATGGTGCCGTCCAGCATGCCGTCGATGAAGCCCTTGATGCTGGTCATGGGGGTGCGCAGCTCGTGGGCGATGTTGCCCATGAACTGGCCCCGGGCGTTGTCGATGGTCTGCAGCCGGGCCGCCATGTTGTTGAAGGTGGTGGCAAAGTCGGCCAGCTCCTCGCACCCGTCCACCGGGGCCCGGGCGGTGAAGTCCCCGCTGCCCAGCTGTCGGGCGGCCTCCCCGATCTGCTCGATGGGGGCACTGATCTTGCGGGCAAACAGGATGGAGATGGCGCTGGCAAAGATCAGAATACCCACCGCCGACATGAGGAAGATGCTCAAAAGGTCGCTCACATACTGGTGCAGGGCGTCCATGGAGGTGGCCACAAACAGGTAGCCGTTGGCGGTGGGGCCTTCGATGAGCCGCCCGGCGGTATAGTATTTGACGCTGAACACCCCACCCAGGGTATCCTCGCTGTAATAGTCCACTCCGCTGTCCAGAGTCGCCAGCACATCGGCGGGCACGCAGGCCCCGGTGAGGTCGGCGGCTTCGGTGTGCAGGATGACCTTGCCGGTGGGGTCTGCGATGAAGATGACCGCGTCGGAGGAGGTGTGGAACAGTTCAAACCCGCTCTCGATGTTCTCCTTCAGTGCTTCGTCGGTGATGGGCTGGGTCACGTCGTTGCCCTGGTCTGCAAACCGTTTGCTCAGGGCGGTGGCGCCGTCCAGCACGCTGGTCAGGGCGCTCATCCGCTCATTGGAAAAGTAGGCGATGGACAAAGCGCTCTGGATGCCGCACATGAGCGCCAGGCTCAGCAGCAGCACCAGGGCAATGCTGGTGAACAGCTCCCGGCTGATGGTTTTACGATGCACTTTATTCCTTCACCTCGAACTTGTATCCCACGCCCCACACGGTCTTCAGGCACCACTGGTCGGAAGCGCCCTCCAGCTTTTCCCGCAGCCGCTTCACATGTACGTCGATGGTGCGGGAGTCGCCGTAATACTCAAAGCCCCACACTTCGTCCAGCAGCTGGTCACGGGTGTACACCCGGTTGGGATGCCCGGCCAGGCAGGCCAGCAGTTCCAGCTCCTTGGGCGGGGCGTCCACCACCTTGCCCTTGACCTTCAGCTCGTAGCGGTTCATGTCCAGGTGCAGGTTGTCGAAGCTGTACACGCCCTTGTCCTCCTCGTTGGACACGGCGCACCGGCGCAGCACCGCCTTGATGCGGGCGGTGACTTCCTTGGTCTCAAAAGGCTTGACGATGTAGTCGTCGGCGCCCAGTTCCAGCCCCAGCACCTTGTCGTAGGTCTCGCCCTTGGCGGTGAGCATGATGATGGGGGTCTTGTGGTTCTGGCGGATGCGGCGGCAGACTTCCCAGCCGTCCATATCCGGCATCATCACGTCCAGCAGCACCATGTCCGGGTGCAGCTTGTCAAATTCCTGCAAGGCCGTCTTGCCGTCGTAGGCCAGCGTCACCGCAAAGCCTTCCTTCACCAGATACAGCCGCAGCAGTTCGCAGATATTTTTGTCGTCGTCCACGACGAGAATTTTTTCGTTCGCCATTCCGGTAATACCCTCCCAAATGTGTCATTTCTCTTATTATACGGGGGAATTGTTGAAAAATAAAGAAGAAACCGTACATTTTCCCCTTTTTGGGCAAAGAAACGGGCAAAGATTTCTCCCACTCTTCCCCGGCAGGCCCGCATATGGTATACTGAAGAAAAATACCGCCCTCTGCAGGAAAGGAGCGTCACCCATGGCCGGTTCTTTTGTCTGGGAAGACCGCAAGCGCATTGCCTTCGGTCTGCCCTTCACCTTTACCACCTATCACCTCACCAAGGAAAAGCTGCTCATCCGCAGCGGCATCCTCAACACAAAGGAGGAGGAGATCCGTCTGTACCGCATCATGGACGTCACCCTGAACCGCTCTTTGTGGGAGCGTCTGTTCGGGCTGGGCACCATCCACTGCTGCTCGGCGGACAAATCCACCCCGGAATTCGACATCCGCTGGATTCCCAACTCCGCCGAAGTGAAGGAGACTCTCTCCAACATGATTGAGGAGGAGCGCCAGGCCAAGCGGGTGAGCAGCCGGGAATTCATGACCGATGAGGGGGACGAGGGCGACGACGACATGATGTGACGCCCTCTCTCAGCACGCAAAAGCGGCGGGGGACAGCCCCTGCCGCTTTTTTGCAGCCGGCCGCCCCTTGCCTGTTGGCCCCGGGATGTGTATAATAAACACTGGTATAAAATGCAATAGTACGCCAAAGGAGCGAATCGTAATATGAAACTCGGTATCGTCGGCCTGCCCAACGTGGGCAAGTCTACTCTGTTCAACGCCATCACCTCCACCCGCAATGCCCAGGCGGCCAACTATCCCTTCTGCACCATCGAGCCGAACTCCGGCATCGTGGCGGTGCCGGACCCCCGTCTGGACAAGCTGGCCGAGATCTGGAAGACCGACAAGAAAACCCCCGCCACCGTGGAGTTCGTGGACATCGCCGGCCTGGTCAAGGGTGCGGCTTCCGGTGCGGGCCTGGGCAACAAGTTCCTGGGCCACATCCGGGAATGCGACGCCCTGGTGCATGTGGTTCGCTGCTTTGACGATGACAACATCGTCCATGTGGTGGAGGATGTGAACAAGCCGGAGAGCGTGGACCCCATCCGGGACATCGACGCCATCGACCTGGAGCTGATCCTCTCCGACCTGGAGATGGTCAACAACCGTCTGGGCCGCCAGCAGAAGGCTGCCAAGACCGGCAACAAGGCCGCCGCGGCGGAAGCTGCCTGGCTGGCCGACCTGGCCGCCCATCTGGAAGCCGGTCAGCCCGCCCGCACCTTTGCCTTTGACGAGGAGGACACCGCCCAGCTGGCCGCCCGCAAGGAGCTGGGGCTGCTGTCCGCCAAGCCGGTGATCTACGCCTGCAACGTGGGTGAGGATGACCTGCTGGGCGGGCTGGACGCCAACCCCTACTACCCGCTGGTGGTGGCCCGGGCCGAGGCCGAGGGCGCCCAGGCCATGCCCATCTGCGCCAAGACCGAGGAGGACATCGCCGACTCCACCCCCGAGGAGAAGCTGGCTTTCCTGCAGGAGATGGGCATTGAAGCCACCGGTCTGGACAACCTGATCAAGGCCAGCTACAAGCTGCTGGGCCTCATCAGCTTCCTCACCGACGGCAAGAAGGAATGCCGTGCCTGGACCATCAAGGCGGGCACCAAGGCGCCCCAGGCCGCGGGCAAGATCCACTCCGACTTCGAGCGGGGCTTCATCCGCGCCCAGGTCATCAGCTACGACGAACTGGCCGCCGACAACTTTGACTACGCCGCCGTCAAGGCCAAGGGCAAGCAGCGCACCGAAGGCAAGGAATATGTGGTGCAGGACGGGGACATCATCGAGTTCCTGTTCAACGTCTGATACAGGGGGGAACGAACCATGATCATCGGCATTATGGGCGCCATGCCCGAAGAAGTGGCACAGCTGTGTGAAAAGCTGTCCGATGTACAGAAAGAGACCTACGCCGGGGTGGAGTACTACCGCGGCAATCTGGCGGGCAAGCAGGTGGTGGTCTGCTGCGCCGGCATGGGCAAGGCCAACGCCGCCGCCACCACCCAGGTGCTGGCCGGCCGCTACGGCGCCGAAAAGATCATCTTCTCCGGCATTGCGGGCAACATGACCAGCAAGATCGGCATCGGGGATGTGTGCGTGGGCCGCACGGTGGTCTACCATGACGCCCAGAACGATATGATCTGCCAGAGCGCCCCCTTCCTGCAGGAGTTCCCCGGGGACGAGACCCTGGTCAATGCCGCCATGCAGGCCTGTGAGCGCTGCGGCGTCAAGGCCATTGCGGGCAAGATCGCCACCGGCGACACCTTTGTGGGGGACGCCGAGACCAAGCGCCTCATTGAAGAAAAATGCCACCCCGACTGTGTGGAGATGGAAGGGGCGGCCGTGGCCCAGATCGCGGCGCGCAACGGGGTCCCCTGTGTGATCCTGCGTGCCATGAGCGACAACGCCGACGAGGACGGATACGAAGTGCTGGTGGTGCGGGATTTCAGCATTGCCGAGTATGTGCGCACCGCCACCGCCATTGTGGAGACGATGATCGAAAGCCTGTAACAGCCCCGCAATAACAAACAACAAAGCCCTTCCCGGTGAATCATCGGGGAGGGCTTTTTCACTCTCTTATATTTTCCTATACAGGGGATCACGGGTTCAGGATGGTGCGCCAATCCAGGTCGCCGTGTTCCAGGCCGTGGATGAGCACTTCAGCGGTGGCGATGTTGGTGGCCACCGGGATGTTATGTACGTCGCACAGACGCAGCAGGTTCATCTCGTTGGGTTCACCGGGCTTGGCGGTGATGGGGTCGCGGAAGAACAGGAGCATGTCCACCTCATCACAGGCGATGCGCGCCGCGATCTGCTGGTCGCCTCCGTGTTCACCCGGCATGAAGCGCTGTACATCCAGGCCGGTGGCCTCGGACACCAGCCGCCCGGTGGTACCGGTGGCGATCAGCCGGTGCGACGCCAGAATGCTGCGGTACGCAATACAAAACTGAACCATCAGCTCTTTTTTGGCATCGTGTGCAACCAATGCAATCGTCATAACAAACCCCGCTTCCCTCATGCCAGCGGCATGATGAACAACATATATTCTCGACCATAAGGAACAAACCCCGCCAGGGGTTCAACCGGTAAATGTCAATGGAATCCGCTGCCCCAGCACCCGGCCCGCCATGGCGGCTCCGGCTTTCTGGGCGGCACAGCCTTCGGGCAGGGCCTCGCCCTGGGCCCCGGCCAGCTGCAGGTCCCGGCTTTCGGGAATCACGGCCAGCAGCCGCACCCCCACCGTATCAATGCACTCATCCAGATCAAACACCGGCGCCCCGCGGGCAAAACTCTGCCGGGTGACCCGGTTCATGACCAGACGCACGTTTTCCTGGGGATGTCCCCCGGCAATCAGGGCGTCGGCCACAATGCGCCCGTCCCGCAAAGCCACCGGGTCGGGTGTGAGCACGATAAAAGCCTGCTCCGCCAGCTGGGCGGCAGCCTGAAAGGGCGCCCCCATGCCTGCGGCGGTATCAAACAGGATAAAATCAAAATAGCTGCGCATGGCCAGGATCAAAGCGGCCAGCGGCGCAGGGCGGACCTCGCCGCCCTCATAGGGAGCGCTGATGACCGAAAGCCCCGGATAGATGGGACTTTGCACAATGGCTTTATCCCCCTGGCAGCGGCCGCACAGCACGTCCTCAATATCGTACACGGTCTTGCCGTATACCCCTGCGATCAGGTCCACACTGCGCAGCCCGGAATCCAGCTCAATGAGCAGGACCCGCCGTCCCTGCCGGGCCAGTTCGGCTCCCAGCAGGACCGAGGTGGTGCTTTTGCCGGTGCCGCCCTTTCCGGAACAGATCATGATGGTTTGTGCGTTCACGTCAGCGGGCCTCCGGTTGGTTTTTGTGGAAATGATGCAGCGGACAATCCCCGGGTATCGTACACTATCTGACCATACATGGGGTTATCCTTTATTATTCTAGCACAAGACAAGACCCCCGACAACTGTTTTTTTGATAAAAATTGGACAGAATTTTTGCACACAATCACGGGAAAATGACCGGTTATGGGACGGAAAGACGTTGAGTTTTGCACAGAAAAGAGTATTGTGTTTGTTGCACTTTACCCAAACAAAGCGTCGGCAATGGCCCGCATCACCGGGGCTGCGTTGGCGCCGCCGCCCCCGTATTCCAGCACCACGGCCACCGCATACCGGGGCTCCCGGGCCGGAAAATACCCGATGAGCACCGAGTTGGTGTAGTACCCGCCCCCCGGGGCCCGCTCGGGGCGCTGGGGGCTTCCGGTCTTGCAGGCCAGTTCCACCGGGGCTTCCCGCAAAGCCGAAAGAGTCCGGGCCATCCGCATCATGCCCTCCCGGATGGGGGCAAAGACTTCTTCCCCGCCGGGGGCTTCGGCGATGGTGGAAGGGGGATACTGCCACACCGTCTGCCCGGCAGCATCCACCGCCCTGTCGGCAAAATGCAGGGCGGGGCGCCGGCCGTCATTGGCCAGGGCCGCCGCGTAGGCTGCCAGCTGCAGGGGCGTTACGGCGGTGTTGCCCTGGCCGATGGCTGCCTGCAGGGTCAGGCCGTTCTGGTAGTTATCGTCGGTGGTCCAGGTCAGCCGCCCGGACGCCGCGGGCAGTTCCGCCCCGGTGTCGGCTCCCAGGCCCAGCAGCTGGGCGGTGGCGGAAAAGGCATCCACCCCCAGCCGGCGGCCCACGTCATAAAAGTAGATGTTGCAGCTGTGCTCCAGGGCGGTGAGCAGGTTCACCGGTCCGCTGTGACCCAGCTGCAGGCACCCGGGCTGGTAGCCGCTGTAATACAGATACCGTCCGGTACAGTTCACCGTGTCCTCCACCGTGATGAGCCCTGCTGCTAAGGCGCTGGCCGCCACCGCCGGTTTGAAGGCGGAGCCCGGCGCATACAGCCCGGCACACACCCGGTCCAGCAGGGGAGCGCCGCTGTCCGCCGCCAGGGCGGCATAGTCGCTGCGCCAAGTGTTCAGATCATACCCCGGCCAGCTGGCCGCTGCCAGCACCCCGCCGGTGTCCACATCCACCACCACGGCGGCCCCAGCGTTGCATTCCCGGCCGGACCCCGCCCCGGCGGTGGTCTGCAAGGTCTGGATGCGGTCCCGCAACGTCGCCTGCACCGTCTTTTGCAGGGCGCTGTCCAGGGTCAGCACCAGGGTGGACCCGGGCACGGGGGACTGGGTCACCGTTTCACTGCGGGTGCCGTCAAAGCCCGCCGACACCCGCAGCTTCCCGTCCTGCCCCCGCAGCAGTTCGTCGTATACCTGTTCCAGGCCGCTCTGGCCGATCTCAGCGTTCATGGCCACCCCGGCGGTGCGCAGGGCGTAGTCCTCCGCCTGCCACTGCTCGGCGGTGATGGGGCCGGTGTCCCCCAGGGCATGGGGGAGCAGGGTACCGTCCGGCCAGGTGCGGGTGCCCCGGGCCACCAGCCGCACCGCCCCGCTCTGGGGCAGCCCGGTGGCGTACAGGGCGGCCGCCTGGGCGGAGGTGAGCCCCTTGGCCAGGGTCAGCTCCCCGGCGCTGGCCACAGAAAAAAAGGCGGCGAGCTGTGTTTCCACATCCTCGCCGCTTGCGTCGGTCAGTTTATAGTCCTGCAGGATCTGCCATGTCTGCCGTAGGTCGGTGCCCTCCGGAGCGGGCAGACACAGGTTCAGGTCGTAGACCGTGTCATCCCCCGCCAGCAGGGTGCCGTTGCGGTCCACGATATCCCCCCGGGCCGCAGGCAGGGTCACGCTGTAGCTGGTCTGGCTGGCTTCGGCCACCTTTTGGGCGTAGTGGTCGGCCATGACGAACTGCATCCAGAAAAGCCGCACCGCAAACAACACAAACACCGCCCCGCACAGGACCAGCAGGACGGTCAGTCTCTTTTTGCTTGGCGTAGTTCTGCGCCGCTTGTTCATTGTTTTCACCCAGCCTTCTGCCAGCTATTATACACAGCGTGTGCCGCAAATGCAATATTATGCCCCCTGCGCCCCGGCGGGCAGAAAGAACACCGCTCCCGCCGTGCTGCCGGTGTCCTGCAGGGGCGCCTGCCCGGTCAGGCCGGTGGCGTCGGCGGTGGGGGCTTCGGCCAGGGTGCCCACCCACAGTCCGTCGGCGGTGGTCACCACCGTCCCCGCCTCCAGCCCGCTGTGCCGGGGCAGGCCGGTGAGCAGCAGCGTTCCCCCTTTGCGCAGCAGCACCCCGCAGCAATCCCCGGCCAGCACCGCCG
>CAUEKL010000008.1 GCA_959018215.1 uncultured Gemmiger sp. | reverse complement strand
CCAGGGCCCCCGCCCGGCCCCACAGGGCTTTGGGGGCGGCGTCGCAGCAAAGGGCCAGCACCGCCAGAGCGATGAGCAGCCAGCCGCTGTAATAGGACCCGAAGTACCGGGCATAGCTGGCCAGGTCGTCGGGGGCGGAATCCTTGAGCAAAAAGGCGTAGCTGAGCCAGAGCATGAGAGAGTAGCCCAAAAAGCAGAGGCTGCTGCCCAGCCCCAGCACCAGCACATGCACCCGGGCCCGGGCGTTTGCACCCAAGACCAGGGCCAGCACAAACAGCACCCCCACCAGGGCGGTGACCGTCAGGCCGGTGCCCAGCATGGAGACATTGCGGGTGAAAAAGGCGGACTGCAAAGCCGCGCCGTACTCCCCAAACAGGGCCCGGCGGGCCTCAAAGTAGTCGGTCACCGGCAGGCCCAGCAGCATCTTGATGCCGTTGAGGGCCACCGCCGGCAGGGACGCCCCCGCAGTGTCCCCC
The DNA here is from genome assembly GCA_959018215.1 of uncultured Gemmiger sp. Classification (GTDB taxonomy): domain Bacteria; phylum Bacillota; class Clostridia; order Oscillospirales; family Ruminococcaceae; genus Gemmiger. The sequence continues at coordinate 22,119 of CAUEKL010000008.1, read as the reverse complement.
ATGCCGCCGGAAGCGGCATTTTGCTGTACCAGCACGGCGATGAGGGAACTCCAGACCATGTACTCCATCAGGGGCGCCGCCAGACAGACCAGGGCAAAGCCCGCCCGGCGCAAAAGGGCGGCCGGGCCTTTGGGGGTGTCCGGGGCGGGGAAGAAGAGGCAGTCCAGGGCAATGAGCCCGGCGGCGGCCAGGGCCAGCACCAGGGTGTTGCTTTTCACATTGGCGGCCAGCAGCACCACCGGCAGCACCAGCAGGCGCGCGGGCAGGGGGCTGCGGCGCACCGAAAGCCAGAAGGCCACCGCCCCGCCGAAGAGCATCCCGGCGGGCATGTCCCCCAGAAATTCCAGCCAGGCGGTGCTGAGAAGGGCGGTGTGCCCGGCCACCGAGAGCAGCCCCGGCACCAGCAGGGCCCCCAGCAGCAAAGGCAGGGCCACCCGGGCCTTGCGGGCGCAGCCCGCCACAGCGGCGCAGGCGGCCAGCATGGCAAAGTCCGCCGCATAGATGGCCCGCCAGGGGGCAAAGTCCCCGAAGTACTGGAAGAAGTAGCTCACCAGGGGCAGCCCGGCCAGTTCGGTCATCTGCCAGGGCAGACCCGCGCCGCACAAGGTATACAGCTGGTCATTGTCCGCCATGAGCTTGGCGGCGGTGCCCCAGAAGGAATACTCGTCAAAATTGAGAAAATCCGGCTGCAGCCGGGCAAAGTACACCGCCAGCACCACCGCCAGCGCCCAGAAAACTCTGGCCGCCGGGTGGGCCAGGGCAGCCATCATGGGGTCGGGGCGTCCGGCGCGGCGGGCCAGCACCCCTTCCGCGGTCATGCCCCAGATGCCCCCCAGCAGCAGGACCAGACCGGCCAGGGGCAGGACGTTCAGCAGTCCCCCCGCCAGCAGCACCAGGGCCGCCAGGGAGAGAGCGGCCAAAGGGGCGGCGGCAGGCCCCACCCCGGTGCGGCGCACCAGGATGGCGCTCAGCCCGAAGAGGGCCAGCAGCATGAGCAGCAGCCCCGAGAGGGAAGCCCAGGCCATGGGCAGTCCTCCTTTCTTTACAAAAAACAGAAAAAGCCCCGGCCCGCGGCCCGGTTCGGCCGGGGGTGGGCGGGGCATATTGATGCAGAATTGTTCGAAATCAGTATACCCCATTCGGGGGATGATTTCAACCGCGGCCCGTTCCGGACCAGGAGCGGGACAAAACAAAAGACCGCGCCCCGGTGGGGCACGGTCCTGGCAGGGAAAGCTTACCGGCAGCCGTTGATGCCGCAGCTGCGGTGTTCGGCAATCTCTTCTTCTTTCACCGGGGGCTGGCCGATCCAGGCCAGGGCGGTGTCAAGGTCAAAGGTCTTTTCCCCGTCCTCCCGCACAAAGAGGGGCACGCCGATGCCGCCGCGCTCCCGCACCGGGGCAAAGACCGGGTCATGGTCCCGCAGGGCCAGGAATTCTTTCAGGTTGGCAGTGCTTTCGGTGATGTCCACATACTCCGCCGCAAAGCCCCGGGACTGTTGCAGGGCTTTGTAGTTGCGGCAGTCGATGCAGATGGGGGTTCCGTATACTTTCATGGGAAAATGGCTCCTTTCGGCCCCGCAGGGGGGCAGCTCTATTGTAGCGGGGCAGGGGGCCGGATGCAAGGCCCCCACCAAAAAAGGCACCGGCGCCCGGGGCGTCAGTGCCTTTTGCTTGGTCTGGATGAAAACGGAGAAGGATCAGCCCACCACGGTCACGCTGGTGATGTGGGGGTTGACGCCCTCGTACCAGTACAGGAAGCCTTCCATGTCGATGGTCTGGCCCACTTCCAGGTTCTTCACAGCGGCGTACACATCGGTGGTGTTGTCGCACAGATAGCTCTCGATGGTGAAGGTGTAGGTCTGGCCGTTGTAGGAAGCGTTGAAGTACAGGTCATCGCCGTCGGTGCCGGAGCCGTCGTAGTTGTACAGGAAAGCGTACTCCTCGTCGGAACCTTCCACGGTGGAGGGCTCCACGGTCAGGCCCTTGAAGCTGACCAGCTCATTCTGGTGGTCGATGAGTTCATCGCTGCCCAGCAGGTCGGTCACGTCCAGGGGCTGGGCGATGAAGGGCTCGGCGTCGGCCACGATTTCAAAGGTGCCGTCGGTAATCTCCACCTCGCCGGACCACTCGCTCTTGTAGCCGGTGACCCGGATGCAGGTGCCCGGGGTCAGCTTGTCGTAATCTTCCTCGGAGCAGGCCATGTTGTACAGGAAGTAGGCGCCGTCCTCGCTCTGGGCGTAAACGGTGGCCTGGTCCTCCCACCAGGACTGCTTGGCCTGAACGTAGGTCTCGATGGTGACTTCGGTGTCCACATCGGCGGCCATGTACTCCTCATGGGTCAGCACGGTGCCGGCCGCAGCAGCGGTGTCGGCGGTAGCGGCTTCGCTCTCGGAAGCGGCGGCGGACTCGGAAGTGGTGTCGGCGGTGGAATCGGACGCGGTGGAAGAGCTCTGACCGGCGCAGGCGGTCAGGGAAGCGATCATTCCGAAGGCGACCAGAAGGCTCAGAATCTTTTTCATTATTGTTCCCTCCTAGTAAAGGTAGGCCGGGGCATCCCTCGCGCCCCGGACAAGTTCCATTATAGCCGAACGGAGGGAAAAATCAACCGATTGGGGCGTCTTGTCATTTTTTGAAAGATTTTCCTGATGGGGCTTTCCGGGCCCGCACCCGGTCGGCAATCACCCAGGCGAGGATGCCCGCCCAGGCCGCGGCCAGGGCTCCCAGCAGGGCCACCGCGGTGGGGGGCAGGGGGCCCAGGTCGGCCTTGCCCGCCATAGCGGAGGTCTGGTCCAGGTGGTAGAGGGCCACCGTGTCGGTGTACAGGTCCTGGAGGTAGGCGTCGTCCACCGTCTGGCTGCGGCGCACGCTCTTGGTCACGCTCTCGATGAGGGAGCCCGCCGCATCCCGCAGGGAGGCGGACCCGTTGAACACCGGGGTCACAAAGGTGTTGTCCAGGTTGTCCAGCAGCAGCTGCACCGCCGCCAGCTTGACGGCATAGTGGGTGTCGTCGTCCTCCCCGGCCCGGGAGAGGTAATCCTGGTACACCGGGTCGGTCTGGGCCTTGGTGGTCACCGGCACATAGCCTTCGGTCTCGGAGTAGGCGATCTGCACATCGTTGGTCAAGAGATACTGGGCAAACAGCCAGGAGGCCAGGACCTCCTGGGGGTCGTCCTTGTTGAAGATGCAGACCGACGGACCCTGGGAGATCATCTGGGGATGGTCCGGGTCAAACTGGGGCACCATCCGCACGGCGGTCTCAAAGTTGACCACCTTGTCCGCCGCAATGTCCATCAGGGGGGCGTTGCTGCCCATCCAGGTGGACCCGGCGGTGGAGTCCACCGCAAAGACGCACTGCCCGGCGTTGAGGAAATTGGCGGGATAGCCCGACAGCTTGAAGGTGGAGAAGGCCCCCTCCGCCGTGTACCCCGCAATGCCTTTCAGAAGGTCGGTGGTCACGTCGTTGAACAGCTCAATCTCCCCGCTCTGGGTGGAGTAGCCCGCCCCCTTCTGTTTGAGCATCTGGATCATCATGTTGTCGGTGGACTTGTACAGGAAGGGCACCATGACCTTCTGCCCGTTGAGGGCATAGGTGCCGTCGGCGTTCTGCCTGGCTGCGGCCTGGGAGACCTCCCACACAAAGTCCCAGGTGAGCACATCGGGCAGGGTGTAGCCCAGGGCTTCCACATAGGTCTTGTTCACGTAGCAGGCCTCGGTGGAGCGCATGAAGGGCAGGGCGTAGCAGGTGTTGCCCAGGTGGCACTCCTCCCAGAACTGGGGCACGATCTCACCTTCGGTGGGGCCGTCGAATTTCAGCGCGCTGCCCCCCAGCCCGTATTCCGGGTCGGCGGCCAGATCGTCCAGGGGCACCACCACATTGTCCCCGGTGAGGTAGGTGGCAATGTGGTCGGGGTAGGTGATGCAGACGTTGGGGGTGGTGCCGGTGGAAATGTTGGTGATCACATCGTTGTAGATGTCCCCGTAGTCGGTGTACAGCCGCAGGGTCACGGTGATGTTGGGGTAGAGGGCCTGGAAGTCCTCGATGGCCTTTTTATAAATGTCGGTCTGGGTCTTGTTGGTGTCGTTCTTGGCCCAGAAGGTGATCTCGTAGTTCTGGCTCTCGTCAAAGGAATCCGGCACCGCAAAGGCGGCCCGCTCCTGACTGCCGTGGCACCCGGCCAGCAGCCCGGCGCACAGCACCCCGGTCAGGCAGAGGGCCAGGGGGCGCAATAACCGATGATTCATCCTTTCAACCCTCCTCTGGAAGCGCCTTCCATGATCTTGTTGCGGAAGGCCAGGAACAACAGCACCAGCGGCACCGAGATGACCACCACGGCGGCCATCATGGCGGGGACGTTCTCCCGGCCGAAGCCCTCTTCCCGGATCTGCTGGATGCCGTTGGACACCAGGAAGTAGGCCTGGTCGTCGGTGATGAGCCGGGGCCAGACGTAGGAGTTCCAGCATTCGATGAGTTTCAGGATGGTGATGGTGACGATGGTGGGCCGGCAGATGGGCACCATGACCTTCCACAGATATTTCAGGTCGGAGGTGCCGTCCACCTTGGCGGCCTTGTACAGCTCCTCGGGCACCTGCTCAAAGTTCTCCTTTAATAAATAAATGTAGAACACCGAGGTGATGGAGGGCAGGATCAACCCCGGAAAGCTGTTGCGCATGTCCAGGTTGGTGATGGTCACAAAGTTGGTGATGACCACCAGCTCGTTGGGGATCATCATCATGGACAGAAACAGCCCGAAAACGAAATCCCGGCCCCGGAACCGCAGCCGGGCAAAAGCGTAGGCAGCCAGGGTGCTCACCACCACCATGACGGCGGTGGTAATGACCGAAAAGATCAGGGTGTTCAGCAGATACCCGCCCAAAGGCACGGCGGTGAACGCCTGCTTGTAGTTGTCGAGAGTGGGGGAGAGGGTGAAGAAGGAGGGCACATACTCCGAGTTGTAGGCGCTGTAGCTTTTCACCGAGGTGAGCACCATCCAGTAAAAAGGGAAAAGCACCACCACGGCCCAGATGCTCAGGGCCAGGTAGGTCAAAGCCTTGAGAAAGCCGCTTTTCCGCCCGGCGGCCTTGCGGCGGGCCTCAAATTCCGTGTGGGTCATTGGATGTGCACGCCTCCTTCCGAAACCCGGCGGCTGATGAGCAGATTGATGCAGGTGATGGTCAGCACGATGACGAACAGGATGATGGCCGCCGCCGATGCATAGGAGGGGTAGCCGCCGCTGTCCCCATAGAGCATATCGTACACATAGCCCACGATGGTGTTCATCCCGGCGGCGTTCAGGTCGGTGCCGAAGAGGGCCACCGCGTCACTGTAGGCCTTGAAGGCGCCGATGAAGCCGGTGATGACCAGATACACCAGCATGGGGGCGATCATGGGCAGGGTGATGCGGAAGAAGATGCGGGCGCGGGAGGTGCCGTCCACCCGGGCGGCCTTGTAGTAGTCGGGGTTCACCGAAGCCAGCGCCCCGGTGAGCACCAGGATCTTGAAGGGCATGACCACCCAGATGGTGTAAAAGCAGAGGACGAACATCTTGGCCCAGTGGGGCCCATTGATGAAGTCGATGGGCCCGGCGCCGAACCAGCGGAGCATCAGGTTGACCAGGCCGTCGGTGTACTCGGTTTTTTGAAAGAGCACCATGAACACCAGGCCCACGGCCAGGGTGTTGGTGACGTAGGGTAAAAAGTAGATGGTCTGGTAGAGGTTGCGTAGGGGTCTGATGGAAGCCAGCGCCGCCGAGATGGCCAGGGCCAGCCCGGTGGACACCGGCACCGTGATGATGACCAGCACAAAGGTGTTCTGCACCGCCTGCAGAAAGTAGGGGTCGTGGAGCACGTAGGAGTAGTTGTAAAGCCCGGTGCCCCAGTAACTCTGGGAGGCAAAGTTGAAGCCTTCCTCAAAGGAGTAGATCAGCACGTCGATGACCGGGTAGACCAGGAACACCGCCAGCAGCGCGGCGGCGGGCAGCAGGTACAGCCAGGCCTTGCGGGAATAGCGGTCCATGTACCGGCCCCCTTTCAGCGCCGGGCGCCGGGCAGGGAAAAGGGCAGGCGGCGCTCATCGGCTTGATCAAAAAGGAAGACCTTGTCCGGTTTCAGGGCAAACCGGACGGTGAGGTCGGCGGCGTTGACCAGGTTCCGGGAGGGGATGATGGCCCGGATGGTGTCCGCCTGGCAGGCGGGATGGGTGCAGACGATGCTCACGTCCCGGCCCAGCACCTCCACCCGGCTCAGGGCGCAGGCCACAGGGCCGTTTTCGTCGGGCACAAAGCCTTCGGGGCGGATGCCTGCCCAGACGGGACCGTCTGGGGCGCCGGGCACGGCCAGTACCGGGGCGTCGGCGCCCTTCAGGTACAGCTTGCCGTTTTTGACGGCGGCGTCAAAGACGTTGATGGGCGGGGTGCCCAGGAACTTGGCCACAAAGAGGTTGGCGGGGTCGTCGTAGACCTGCTGGGGTTCCCCCTGCTGCATGAGCACCCCGTTCTTCATCACCACAATGTGGTCGGAGATGCTCATGGCCTCCTCCTGGTCGTGGGTGACAAAGATGGTGGTGATGCCGGTGGCACGCTGAATCTTGCAGATCTCCTCCCGAGTCTGCAGCCGCAGCCGGGCGTCCAGGTTGGACAGGGGCTCGTCCAGCAGCAGCACCCGGGGCGTCTTGACCAGCGCCCGGGCGATGGCCACCCGCTGCTGCTGGCCGCCGGACAGCTCCCGGGGCTTGCGGTCCAGTAAATCCTCGATCTGCACCAGCTTGGCGGTCTCCACCGCCCGGCGGCGCATCTCCGCCTTGGAAAGCTTTTTGTCCCCCTTGAGGTTTTCCAGGGGGAAGGTAATGTTCTGTAATACCGTCAGGTGGGGGTAGAGGGCATAATTCTGGAACACCATGCCCACCCCCCGCAGTTCCGGCGGGGCGGCGGTGACATCCTCCTCCCCGAAGAAGATCTGCCCGGCGGAGGGGGTCTCCAGGCCGCAGATCATATTTAACGTGGTGCTCTTGCCGCAGCCGGAAGGCCCCAGCAGCCCCACCAGCTTGCCGTCCGGCACCGTAAAGCTCAAGGAATCCACAGCCGTGACCTCTCCGGCATGCCCCTTGCCCCGGGCAGGGAACCGTTTGGTCAGGCCAACCAATTTGATATTCATGCGCACATCTCCCCAATGTCAGCAATATGAAGCCATTATACCGCATTTGCCGGGGCATCACAAGCCGCCCGCCGCCCCGCTTGACAACCCTTTGGCACCGCGCTAGGATAATATGCGTGTTTTGTATATTTATAAAGGTGTGTGGTACAAAGGTGTATGAAAAATCTGTTTCCCTGACCGAGGGCAGCGTGGCCCGGGGGATGCTGGTGTTTGCGGTGCCCATCTTCTTCAGCAACCTGTTCCAGCAGCTGTACAATGCGGTGGACTCGCTCATCGTGGGCAACTTCCTGGGCGGGGACGCCCTGGCGGCGGTGGGGTCCTCCGGCAGTCTGATCTTCCTGCTCACCGGCTTTGTGAACGGGGTCAGCCTGGGCGCCGGGGTGCTGGTGGCCCGGTACTACGGCGCCAAGGACGAAACCGCCCTGCGCCGGGCGGTGCACACCACCGTGGCCCTGGGCCTGGCGGCGGGGCTGGTGCTCACGGTGGTGGGTATGCTCCTGACTCCCCAGATCCTGCGCTGGATGGGCACCCCCGCCGAGGTCATGCCCAACTCGGTGGCCTATTTCCGGATGTATTTCCTGGGCTCTTTGGCCGTGGTCATGTACAACGTGGGGGCCAGCATCTTACAGTCGGTGGGGGACAGCCGCAGCCCCATGTATTACCTCATCACCGCCTCGGTGCTCAATGTGATCCTGGACCTCTTCTTCATCGCCGTGCTGGGCATGGGGGTGGGGTCCGCCGCCCTGGCCACCATCCTGTCCCAGACGGTGAGCGCCGTGCTGGCCTTCCGCAAGCTGAGCATGACCAAAGCCCCCTACGGGGTGCGCTGGCGGGATGTGCGGTTCCACGGCCCCACCCTGCGGGCGGTGGTCATCCAGGGGGTGCCTTCCGGGGTGCAGAACTCGGTCATCTCCCTGGCCAACGTCATCGTGCAGGCCAACATCAACTCCTTCGGCGCCCAGGCCATGGCCGGGTGCGGGGCCTACAGCAAGGTGGAAGGCTTCGCCTTCCTGCCCGTGACCTGTTTTGCCATGGCCCTGGCCACCTTCGTCAGCCAGAACATCGGCGCCGGCCGGCTGGACCGGGTGCGCCGGGGCATGCGCTTCGGCATCCTGACCTCCGCGTTGCTGGCCGAAGGGGTGGGCGTGGCCATGTTCCTGCTGGCCCCCTGGCTGATTGGGGCCTTCAACCCCGAACCGGAGGTCATCGCCTTCGGGGTGCGCCAGGCCCGCACGGTGGCCCTGTTCTACTGCCTGCTGGCCTTCAGCCATTGCTCCGCCGGTATCCTGCGGGGGCTGGGACGTCCCATGGTGCCCATGGCCGTCATGCTGGCGGTGTGGTGTGCCCTGCGTATCACCTACATCACCATCACCCTGCGGTTCATTCCCCAGATCGGGGTCATCTTCTGGGCCTATCCCATCACCTGGACCATCAGCTCGGTGCTGTTCGCCTGGTACCTGACCCACTGTCCCCTGCCCAGCCCCGGGGGCGGTGCTCCCGGCCACGGGGAACACGCCCGCGCCTGACCTGATTTTACCCTTCTGTGCCCTGCCCCGGCAGGGCACTTTTTGTTATGTAAGAACAAAAGGCAGATTGTAAAAAAGTGGTAAAAATGCTATAATACGACAGACTATCACATCCGCAGGGGCTGTGCCCCGGAAAAGGAGTTTGGGCAACCATGAGCAAACGTCAGATCCTGGAATATCTGCTGGAGACCAACACCAGCGTGTCGGCGGCACAGATGTGTGTCTCCCTGCTGATGGCTTTGGTGCTGGGGCTGTTTATTTACATCGTCTACCGGGCCACCTACCGGGGCACCCTGTATTCCAAGAATTTCAACCTCACCCTCATTCTCATTGTGCTGATCACCACCGTGGTCATGATGATCATCGGCACCAACCTGGCGCTGAGCCTTGGTATGGTGGGCAGCTTGTCCATCATCCGTTTCCGCACCGCCATCAAGGAACCCCGGGACATCGCCTTCCTCTTCTGGGCGGTGAGCCTGGGACTTGCCTGCGGCAGTGAGTTCTATCTGGCCGGGATCCTGGGCAGCGTGCTCATCGCGGCGGTGCTGGGACTGGCCAACCTGGACCTGTACGATTCGGTGAGTTTTCTTCTGGTGGTCCGGGGGCAGGAGGGTGTACTGGACCTGGACGGGGTGCAGAAAGCCATCAAGGCCAAGACCCGCACCGCCAGGCTGCGTATGCGCAGCCGCAGCGCCGGCAGCGATGAAGTCACCTTTGAACTGCGGCTGAAAAGCAAGTACGAGCACGACCTGGTGGAGGCGGTGGGCGCCTGCGCCGGGGTGGACAGCGTCAACCTGGTGAGCTACAGCGGGGAAAGCATCGGATGACCCCTCCCGTATACAAGCGGGTGCTGGCGGTGCTGCTGCCTCTGGCCCTGCTGGCGGCTTTGGGGGCGGCCGTGGCCCTGTATCTGGCCGAAGCCCCCGGTCCCGACGGCTACGCGGGGCACACCGTCCTCATCAACGAGGTCTGTGCCAAGAACCTCACCGGCATCTCCGACGCCGACGGCAGCACCGGGGACTGGGTGGAGCTGCTCAACGTGTCCGGCGAGGACATCTCCCTGGCCGGCTGGGGGCTCAGCGATGACCCCGACCGCCCCTTCCGCTGGACCTTCCCCGAGGGCACGGTGCTGGGGGGCGGGGCCAACAACATCCTGCTGGTCTTTGCGGACGGGCAGGACTATTTTGACGGCACCAACCTTCACGCCAAATTCTCCCTGGCCCGCACCGGGGAGACCCTGGTGCTCACCGCTCCCGACGGCACCACCGTGGACGAACTGGAATATCCGTCCATGGAATATGACCTGACCTACGGCCGCCTGTACGGCAGCGCCGACCGGGTGGGGGTGCTCACCGGGCCCACCCCCGGGGCGGCCAACAGCCGGGATTTCCTGGAAGAGAGGATTCCGCCCGCCGACTGGGGCGAGGTGAACTTCTCCGTCCCCGCGGGCTTTTATGAGGAGGACTTTCAGCTGACCCTGTCCGCCGACGACCCGGAGGCGGTCATCCTGTACACCCTGGACGGCAGCGTGCCGGACACCGATTCCCCAGTGTACACCGGCCCCCTCTCCATCGAAAGCCGGGCGGGGGAGAAAAACCAGTACGTCAGCCTGCCCACCGTCCTGTATGACGGCTGGCTGCTGGGGTATGCCTTTTCGTATGCCCCCGACCCGGTGGACAAGGCCACTACCGTCACCGCCCGGCTGTGGAAGGACGGGGTGCTGGGGGAGGAAATCAGCGTACAGACCTACTGGGTGGGGGTGGATGCCGGCAGCCTGCCGGTGGTCAGCCTGACCTGTGAGGCGGACGACCTCTTCGGCCCCGAGGGCATCTATGTGGCGGGGCAGACCTACTACACCATGCGCAAATACGGCTCCGAAAACCCCCAGGGCAACTTCAACGGCAATGAGAAGGTGGACGGACGGCTGCAGATCCTTGCCCCCGACGGCAGCGAAGCCTGGCAGGGGCAGACCTCCGTGCGGGTCTCCGGCGGGTGGAGCCGCCAGGGGGTCAAGCAGAAAAACCTGCACCTGAAACTCCAGGACGACGCCACCTCCGGCATTCTGGACAAAGCCCCCGGCGGCGACGCCCTGGACACCCTGGTTTTGCGGGGCATGGGCAACGGCACCGTCTACCCGGCGCTCCACCAGGACGCCTTTCTGTCCAACTACCTGTACGATCTGGACATCGGCTGCCAGTACAACGTCCCCGTGACCCTGTTTCTGCAGGACGAATACTGGGGTGTGTACACCATCCGGGAGAGCAAGAACACCGATTTCTATGAGCGGCATTACGGCATCAAGGAGAAGGACCTGATCTGTCCCGGCACCACCGACGACGAGACCGCCCAGCCGGAGAAGAGTGCCTTCGGCCTGGGGGTGGACGCCCTGGACGCCGCCACCCCCGAAGGCAAAGCCTGGGTGGAGGCCAACGTGGACGTGGACGAGTACATCCGGTACGTCATTGCCCAGATGTATACCTACAACGCCGACGGCATGTACAACGGCGGCAACAACTCAGTGCTGTGGAAGAGCAGCACCGTCGACGAGGACAACCCCTACGCCGACGGCCGGTGGCGGTTTTTGCTCAACGACCTGGACGCCACCATGATCGACTACGAGGTGGACCCCTTCGCCTATCTGCTGGAGAACGATTTCTCCTTTGCAAACTGCGAAAACTCCCCCTGGTACTCGGTCGTCGACAACCTGTTCCAGAAACTGTGGCAGGACCCGGATTTCCGGCAGCGGTTCTCGGAGGAATTCCGGGCCGAGATGGCCACCACCTACGCCCCGGAGAACATCGGCCCCGCCTTCACGGCCTGGGCCGACCTGCTGCGTCCCGAGACCCGGCGGGATCTGGACCGGCTGAAGGTGGACACCACCCCGCTGGCTCCCCTGGTCAGGCTGTTTGACGGCAGCGGGGTCACCGGGTGGGAGATGTCCATGGCGGAATGGGAGGAACAGGTGGACACCATGAACGAATACCTGGCCAGGCGGGCGGACGTGATGCTCCGCTACCTGGACCAGTACCTGCAGGAGGCGGAGGAAGCATGAAGAACCTGACCAACGCCCCCGCCCTGGCCGTGGACCGGCACGAGGAAAAGTTCCTGCTCAACCCCGGGGAGGCCGCCCTGGCCCGGGGCCTGCTGGACGGGGTGCTGCACCGGGACCGGTATTCCGCCGCCGGGGCCTACTACATCCGCAGTCTCTACTTCGACACCCCCTTTGACAACGACTACGCCGACAAGGTGCTGGGGGTCAGCGACCGGCGGAAAGTCCGCCTGCGCATCTACAGCACCGACGCGGCCGCCGCCCGCCTGGAACTGAAGGAAAAGCAGGGCATCTACTCCCACAAGACCGGCGTCACCCTGACCCGGGCCCAGGCCCTGGCCCTGGTGGCCGGGGAGCGGGAGTTTCTGTGCCAAAACCCCGACGCCGCCGCCCGGCGGGCGGGGAACCTGCTGGTACAGGAGGCCCGGCGCCCCGCCGCCCTCATCGACTATGAGCGCACCGCCTGGATCATGCCGGTGGAGCGGGTGCGCATCACCCTGGACGAGCATGTCCGCGCCGCCAAGAGCGCGGCCCTCTTTGATGCGGCTGTGCCCATGGTGGGGGTCCATTCCGGGGGTGCGGTGATCCTGGAGGTCAAGTACGACCACTACCTGCCCGGGCACATCCGCCGGATGCTGTCCGCCTTGCAGGGGCAGGGCATGAGCATCAGCAAATACGCCGCCGCCCGGGAATTCCTGTACTGAGCCGGGCCGACTTTTCAACCAAAACAAGCCGCCCCGTGGAAAACGTGCAAAGCGTTTTCCACGGGGCGGCTTTCTGTGTGGGCAGGGCTTGCGCGCCTGCCCGGCGGGTGCGGGGCCGGGCCCTTGGGGGCACCGGCCGGAAAAACCTGTGAGCGGCCGTATGAGGGACTGCTCATGGGGGACCGAGCAATCGGGAACGGCTCAGTTCAGCTTTTTGCGGATCACAAACAGGTAGAGGGCAGCCGCGGCCAGGGCGGCGACCATCATGACACCCAGCAGGACCGGAGACTTCAGGGAAAGGCCGGTCTGGGGAATGATCTTGGAAGTGTTGGCGGCGGGGGTGTTGGCCTTGACCACCTCATTGCGGGCGGCCGGGGCAGCCTTGGTGTCCTGGGCAGCCTTGGCGGCATCGGCGGGCTTGGCCGCGGGCTGGGCCGTGGCCGCCGGTTTGGCGCCGGGCTTGGCATCGGACTTGGCAGGCTGGTCGCCGGTGCGGGGGGCGGCGGTTTCGGGCAGCTTGTGTACCGGAACTTCCAGGTCGGCGTCAGCCTTGGCCATAAAGTTGCCGGCCACGTCCATGGCGTAGCCTTTGGGCAGGTAACGTTCCAGGTCGGTGTAGCTGCGCACCCCTTCGGGCAGGGTGTAGTCGCCGCCGGACACAAAGGTCTTGCCGTCCATAAAGCGGACCTTCATGATGATGTCGGTGCTGCTCTTGTGCACAGGCAGGTCCAGCTGCAGGCCGGCGGATACGGCAAAGTCACCGGCCTTGTCCAGGGTGTATCCGGCGGGCAGGTACCGGGCCAGGGCAGAATACTTCTGCACGCCCTCGGTCAGGGGATACTTGCCGTCGGCCACCACCTTGTCCCCGTCCATAAAGCGCACGTTCACCGCCACTTCGGCAGGGTACTTGCGCACGGACACGGTCAGTTTGGTATTGGCTGCGGCGGTGAAGTCGCCGGACTGGGTCAGGATGTACCCTTGGGGGACAAACTCACTGAGCACGGCATACTTCTGCACACCGGCAGGCACCCGGAAGTCGCCGCCGCGCACGGTGGTCTCGCCGTCCTTGAACAGGATGTTCATGACCACCCGGCCGTCGCTGACGGGAACGGGCTTCACTTCCACATAGAGCAGGCCGTCCACAACGGGAGCCATGCCCCGGGTGACCAGCTCGTACCCGGCGGGAACATCGGTCAGCAGGGCCGTGTCCGCCTGGGCGGCGTCCTGGTCCACCGTGATGCGGCCGGTACCGGCCGCGGTCTTGTTCTCCACGTCCCAGTAGTTGACGGTCACCGTCTTGGGAACAGGCGGGGTCTTTACCCGGATCACCACCGTATCGCCGTCCTTCACCGCCAGCTTGCCGGGGGTCTCGGCCAGGGTGCAGCCTGCGGGCAGGCGGAGGTCCAGGGCGGACAGGTCCACCTTGCCTTCGGCGTCAATGGGGGCGGCAACGCCCTTCTGGGAGCCCAGGGTGCGGTTGTCCGCATCCCGGTACTGCAGGTTGAAATTCACGTAGATGTGCCGGATGTGGACCGAGACGGTGTCGCCGTTTTCGATGAAGAACTTGTCGGAATTGCCGGCCATCTCGTAGCCGGCAGGCAGCTCGTAGGGCAGCTTGGTCATATCCACCAGCAGGTCCTTGTCCACCGGGGCGTTCATGCCGGTCTGGGTGGCCACCACCCGGTCGTTTTCGTCCAGGTATTCCAGGGTGAAGTTCACCCGGATGTGCTTCAGATGGACCGAGACGGTCTCCCCGTTCTCCACGAAGAACTTGTCGGAATTGACGCCCATCTCAAACCCGGAGGGCAGCTTGTAGTCCAGGGCGGCCATGTTCACCAGGTCGTCCTTGTCGGTCTCGGCGGTCACACCTTCCTGGGTGCCCACCACATACTGGTCTTCATCCAGGTATTCAATATTGAAGGTGACCGGGCCTGCCGCCAGGGCAGACAAGGGGAGGAAGCAAACCGCCAGCAGGGCTGCCGCAAGCAGGCCAAACAGGCGGTACAGAGTGTTCGCTTTCTGCATGGGTATTTCTCCTTTTTCGGTGTTTATTCCAAAACACGGCCCGTCGATCCCCCATATGCCGCCGGAACCGTGTTCGAAACCGGGTACAATCCGGCCGCCGTTATTCCGCCGTCGGCCAGCGGACCGGCAGCTGCGGGCGGTCGTTGACGGTGACGCTGTCGGCTTCGGGGGATTCCCCGGGGCGCAGCGGGCGGGCCATCACCAGCAGGCGGGCGTCCGCCATCTCATAGGTGCACAGGCACAGGGTCAGCAGCCGCTCGTCCGGCCGCACAAAATCCCCGGCGGTATAAAAGCACCGGGGGGATACCTCCGCCAGATACGCCTGCTCGGCGGCGTCGTCCCCGAAGTCCACATACTCGTTGAAGGCAAAGTAATCCGGGTCCCCGCTGCGGGAGGACAGGGCGTACACCCCCACGATCTTGTACAAAAGACTTTCCCGGGGGGTGTGGTACTGGATGACCGGATGTTCGGCATAGTACGCGGGGTCCCGGTAGTTCTGCAGGCTGGAAAACCGCTCGGTCCGGCCCACCCCCATGTTGTGGCCGTACAGGATCAGATGCCGCCCGTTTTGCACATCGCACTCATAGTCCGCAAAGGGAAGGCCCTCGTTGTCATATTCTTTGTCCAGGCCGTGACGCAGGTAGAAGGCGTTGTCCCTGCCCTGCAAAACGGGATAGTCCACCGGGGTGCCGGCAATGGTGATCCAGCCCACCACATCGGGGTTCCGGGCCAGCAGGCCGGTAAAGTCCATCAGGGGCAGCGGAGCGGCCGTAGGCTCGGAGCTGGTTTCGGGCAGGGATTCCGGTTCCGGCGCCGGGGCTGCGGCCGGGGGACGCTGGCTTTGCAGCGCCTGTTCTTCCAGCCGGGCGGGCAGCATCATGAAGAGGGCCGCCAGGCAGGCCGCCGCCAGCCCCACCACGCCGGCCCCTGCCAGCAGCAGAAACTGTCTCACAGGCCGACCTCCAGAAAATAGGCGGTGCCCGCGCGGCCGTCGGCCAGCTGTTCCTGGTAGGCCAGGGTCAGGGCGGTGCAGTCCCGGGGCACCGGCACCAGCATGGCGCCCCGGTGGCTCATGCCCGGGTCCAGAGGGTAGGAATCGGGCATCATGGCCTCGTCCACCGCCGCCAGACAGGTGCCGAAATCCTCGGCACCGTCCCCCCACTGGACCTGGAAATCCCGGGCAAACATGGTATACTGTTGGGGACTGGTGTTTTTGACCACCAGCCACAGCCGGACCAGCTTGTTTCCTTCCGGAACCGGGATGCCCGGATAGGAATCCAGCACTTCCGCCTCCGGAACGGAGTAGTCGAACAGGGCGGTGGAGACGGTGTCCCCCTGGGAGGCCCGCACGCTGGCAGAGGCCCCGCAGCCGCACAGGAGCAGGACCGGAATCAGCAGGAGTACTTGAAAAAGGTGTCGGCGCAGAGCACTGCGTTGCTTCATAAACATCCTCGCTTGCCGCCATATCAATAGGCAAAAAATGGGGGAGACGAAATTGTGATTTTTCTATAAAATATCACTATAGACGTGGCCGGTCAATAGCTATAGCTGCTTTTTACAACTGTAAATTCTTTTATACTATAACAATAGTTATAGCCAAAACAACTATGTTTATTTTTATCACAAGGAGACGCGATCATGGCCTTTGATGCGGTGACCAATGGTGAAATCGGGCTGCGGCTGCGCAGTCTGCGGGAGGCCCAGGACCTGACCCGGGAACGCCTGGCCGAGTACGCCGACATTTCGGTGCAGTTTCTGGCGGATATCGAGACCGGGCGCAAGGGGATGACGGTACAGACCCTGCGCAAGCTGGCGCTGGCGCTGCACTGCAGCACCGACGCCATTGTTTTTGGGGAGCCGGAGGAGAAGGACGGCCGGAAGGTGCTGCTGACCCTGTTTGCCACCCTGGACGAAAAACAGCGGGAGCTGACGGCGGAGGTCCTGCTGCGGATGCTCAAAGCCCTGCCCGCCGAGGAAGAATAAAAAAGCCGCCCCGCGGAAAACGCTGCAAAAGGCGTTTCCGCGGGGCGGTTTGTTTTATTGGGGAATCAGGGACCGGGGGTTCAGCGGCCGATGGGGGCGCACTTGGCCTTCAGCCAGGCCTTCTCCTCCTCGTTCAGGCGGGGAGCCAGGGTCTCGTATACATGCTGGTGGTAGTTGTTCAGCCAGTCGATCTGGGGGCGGCTCAGCTCGTCCACCAGCACCGGCTCGGTGGAGATGGGCACCACGGTCAGGGGCTCAAAGGCCAGCCAGTTGCCGTACTGGTTGGTGCCGGCGGAGACGCATTCCAGCTCGTTCTCAATGCGGATGCCCACCTCGTCGGTCTCGTACACGCCGGGCTCGTCGGTGATGGTCATGCCGGGCTTGAAGACCACCCCGTTCTGGGGACGCAGGCTCTGGGGGCCTTCGTGCACGTTGGCAATGAAGCCCACCCCGTGGCCGGTGCCGCAGCGGTAGTTGATCTTGTGAGCCCACAGGGGACCACGGGCAAAGGTGTCCAGGGCAAAGCCGGTGCAGTAATCCAGAAAGACCGCCCGGGCCATGTCGATGTGGCTCTGCAGGGTCCAGGTGTAGTACTTGCGCTCGTTGTCGGTCAGGGGGCCCATGGGATAGGTGCGGGTGATGTCGGTGGTGCCGCAGTCATACTGACCGCCGTTGTCAATGAGCAGGAAGCCCTTGCGCTCGATGGGGCTGTTGACCTCCCCCTCGGCGTGATAGTGCATCATGGCGGCGTTGGGGCCGTAGGCGGCGATGGTGTTGAAGCTGTCCTCCATGTAGCCGGGCTGTTCGCTGCGGCGGCGCTGGAGCATGACCTCAATGTCGGTCTCCATCAGCTGCTTGCCCTCGGCCAGGGCCTTTTCCAGGTCCATCTCAAACCGCACCAGGGCCACGCCGTCCCGGATGTGGCATTCCCGGCTGTTGGCCAGCTCCACCGGATTCTTGACCCCCTTCAGGGCGATGATGGGATCGGCGCCCTCCTTCACGGTCAGGTGGGGGTTGGCCTCAATGGCGCTGTACAGGTCGTAGTTGGTGGTGGCGGGGCTGACCAGGATGGTCTCCTCGTCGGTGCGGCCGCGCACAAAGTCCAGCAGCTCGGTGTAGTCCCGCAGGGCCACACCCTGGGCGGCCAGGGTGGCGGCGTCTTCTTCGCTCAGGCGGCCGGGCGCCAGGAAGAGGGTGCAGCTGTCGGCGGTGATGTAGGCGTAGGACACCGCCAGCGGGGTGCAGGGCAGGTCATGAGCCCGGATGTTCAAAAGCCAGGCCACACAGTCCAGCCCGGTGACGGCCAGGGCGTTGGCGCCCTCCTTGGCCAGCTCCGCCCGAACAGCGGCGATCTTCTCGGCGGCGTCGGCGCCGGTGATCTCTTTCTTCAGCAGGAAGCAGGGGGTGTTGGGCAGGGCCGGGCGCTCGTCACCCCAGATGCCGCTGACCACGTCCAGGCTGCGCAGGGAAGCGCCCGCCTTTTCCAGGGTCTTGGCGTAGTCCCGCACGGTGGCGGTGGGCACGCAGGAGCCGTCCAGCAGCAGGGTCTGCCCGGCGCTGAACTTTTCGGTCAGGTATTCGGCCACGGTGGGCACACCGGCGGCACCGGCGTGCATGGACTGGATCTCGGTGCCGGCCAGCTGCTTGTCCGCCTGGACATAGAAGCGGCCGTCCACCCACAGGGCGCTTTCGCTGCCGGTGACCACCAGGGTGGCATTCTCCCCGATAAAGCCGGAGAGCCAGGGCAGGGCGTTGTAATAGGCGGGGACATATTCACTGCAATGGGGGTCGCTGGTCATGACCAGCACGCCGTCGGCACCGTTGGCCTTGGCGGCCGCCCGCAGGGCGGCGATCTTTTCGTTCACGGTCAAAGTTGAACACTCCTTTATCTATCCCGTATCCGGGAACCGGATTTTGGTCAGTACCTTTGTAATTGTAGCACGTTTTGCAAAATAGTAAAGGGGCAGGGTTAGCAACGGCAAACCCTGCCCCATACCTTATAAAATACCGGTCCGCTCACATGCGCACGATGCGGTAATACTGCCGGGCGGTCAGGGCGTACACCCCCATATAGCACAGCCCGAACACCGCCAGCGTCCCTGCGGCGCACAGCCAGAACAGGGGCGCGTCGGACAGCCCGAACACCGCGATCATCCGCATGAGCATGGGCGCCGCGGCCCCCAGATGAACGGCCGCCCCCGCCAGCGGCAGGAAGAACACCCCCAGCACCTGGGTGCGGATGGCGCCCCGGACCTCTCCGGCGCTGAGCCCCACTTTTTGCAGGATGACGAACCGGCTGCGGTCCTCATACCCTTCGCTGAGCTGCTTGTAGTAGATCATCAGCACGGTGGCCAGGCTGAACATCAGGGCCAGGAACACCCCCAGAAAGACAAAACTGCCGTTCATGGCGTAATACTGCACCCGGAGGCCCGCCCGGTTGTACACGTACAGCCCGGCGTCAAACCCGGGCTGGGTGCCTTCCCGGGGCAGGGCTGCGTCGATGGCGGCGGCGCAGTCCAGCAGCTGGTCCTCACTCAGGCCGGTGGGATCCAGCAGTACCGCGTACCGGGCCCCGGCCATGGCCCCCGAGGCTTCGGCGGCCTGCACCACCCCGGCCAGGTCCGCCCGCCGGGGCAGCACCACCCAGACGGTGCCCTGCGCATACCCTGCGTCAAAAACGTTGGGCAGGGGCCATTCCTCCGGCTGCCCGGCGTTTTTCCAGGTCTGACCGTCCAGCACCAGGTCCCCGCTGCCGCCCTCCGGCCAGAGGAGCAGGGCGGTGCCCGGGTCCAGGGACACGTCCTGCCCGGTGAGGGCGGTGTAGTCTTCGGCGGCAATGAGGTAAAAGCCGGTCAGGCCGGTGGAATCGTTGGAGTTGCGGGTCACATACCCGGTCTGGGTAGCCTGCGCTCCCAGGGTGCAGTAGGCAAACCCCCGGGCGGGGGCGTCGGTCCAGGGGGCGGCGGCATCGGCGGTGAGGGTGTCCAGCCAGGTATAGTCGGCGTCGGCCAGGGCGTCGGTGTCACAGCTGCCGGAGACCATGATCTCGTGGGGATAGTTGCGGTCCAGGGTGGTCTCGATACCCGCGTACAGGCAGACGGTGGTGGCCACGCTGACCAGCACGGTGGTCACCAGAATACAGATGTTGGCCAGACCTTTGGCGTTCTGGTTCATCCGGTAGAGCAGCCCCGACACCGCAATGAACCGGCGGGGATGGTAGTAGAAGCGCTTGTTGCGGCGCAGGGCCTTGAGCAGGACTACGCTCCCCGCCCCGAAGAGGCAGTGGGTGCCGATGATGACCAGCCCCACCGCCGCGAAAAACAGCAGCATGACCAGGAGCATGTCGGTGGTGAAGAAGGAGAGGGCGTACCCGCCGCCCAGACAGAGAACTCCCAGCAGGGCCAGCAGCCTGCGGCTGCGGGGTTCCCGCTCCCCCATCTGCCCGGCGTGGAGCAGCTCGATGGGTTTTGCCCGGAAGATGCGGCGCAGGTCCCATAAATACAGACCCAGAAAGAGCAGGGCAAAGGCGACGGCGCTCTCGGCGGCGCCGGGAACACAGAAGGAAAATCCCAGGGGCACGCTGAGCAGCATCAGCCGCAAGAGCAGCACCAGGGCCAGTTTGCTGAGCAGAGCCCCTGCCCCGATGCCCAGGACCGTGCCCGCCAGGTACACCAGCACCGTCTCCACGGCGTGGATGGCCCCCACGTCCCGGCGGCGCAGACCCAGTACGCTGTACAAGGCCAGCTCCCGGGCCCGGCGGTGCATCACAAAGCCGTTGGCGTAGACCAGAATCCACACCACCAGAAATACCAGGATACAGCTGCCCAGGTTGAGCATGAGGCCGGCATAGACCCCGCCCCGCATGGTGGCTACCAGTTCGCTGTAAGCCAGGAACCGCAGGATGTAGCACATGGCCACGCAGCCCGCGGCGGCCAGGGTAAAGGGCAGATAGAGCTGCCGGTTGCGCAGCACTCCCCGGGCACCCATGCGCAGATACAGCCGGAATTTAGACATGGTCCGCACCTCCCGCCAGAGCGGTGAGGGTGTCCGAAATGCGGGCGAACATCTCCTCCCGGCTCAGATCCCCCCGGTACAGCTGGTGGTACACCTGGCCGTCCCGCAGAAACAGCACCCGCTGGGCGTGGCTGGCCGCCCGCACGCTGTGGGTGACCATGAGGATGGTCTGGCCCCCGGCGTTGATGGCACCGAACAGCTCCAGCAAGGCGTCCGCCGACCGGGAATCCAGGGCGCCGGTGGGTTCGTCCGCCAGCACCAGCTCCGGCCGGGTGATCAGGGCCCGGGCCACCGCCACCCGCTGCTTCTGCCCGCCGGAGATCTCATAGGGGAACTTGTCCAGCAGGGCCGCAATGCCCAGCTGCAGGGCCAGGGGTTCCAGCCGGGTACTCATCTCGGCATAAGGGGTGTCCGCCAGCACCAGGGGCAGCAGGATGTTGTCCCGCACCGAGAGGGTGTCCAGCAGGTTGAAGTCCTGGAACACAAAGCCCAGGTGGTCCCGGCGGAACTCCGCCAGGTCCTTGTCCGGGATTTGGGTCAGGTCCCGGCCGTTCAGGCAGACGCTGCCCCCGGTGGGCCGGTCCAGGGCGGCCAGGATGTTCAGAAGGGTGGTCTTGCCCGCCCCCGATTCCCCCATGATGGCCAGGTATTCCCCTTTGGGCACCGTAAAGCTGATGTCTGCCAGGGCCTGCACCCGCAGGGACCCGAACCGGGCGGTGTAGACCTTTTCCAGATGGGTGATGGCCAGCAAAGGCGTTTCCTTGTTTGGCATGGGTGTTGCTCTCCTTTGTTCAGACTGCCCGGCCCCCAAAACAACAGGCGGGGGCCGATGCTGCTTCCAGCATACCCCCGCCGCCCGGTCCCTGCCATGGCTTTGGCTTACGATTCCGGGCCGCTGCCTTACGGTTTTGTCACATACTCACTCATAAAACGCCCGGGCCTGGGGAAAGGTGAGCACAAAGGTGCAGCCCTGGCCCGGGGTGCTGCGGGCCTGCAGGGTGCAGCCCATCCGCTCCGCTGCCCGGGCACACAGGTACAGCCCCAGTCCGCTGGACACCGCCCCCGCCGCCCGGCCGTTGGCCCCGGTATAGCCCTTTTCAAACAGGCGGGGCAGGTCGGAGGGGGAAACACCCGGCCCGGTGTCGGAGACCTGCAGGGAGTGTCCGTCCGCCTGCACCGTCACGGTGCCCCCGGGCGGGGTGTACTTCACGGCGTTGGACAACAGCTGTTCTAAAATGAACCCCACCCATTTGGGGTCGGTGACCGGGCGGGCGTCGGCCTCAGCACCTGCATACACCAGACGCAGCCGCCCCAGAATGAACATCCGGGCATACCGGCGCAGGCTGCGCCGCACCACCGGGTCCAGGGGGGTGGGGGCCAGGGCCAGGTCCCGGCTGTCCGCCCCCAGGCGCAGGTAGCCCATGGCGGCGTCCACATATTCCTCGGTGCGGAAAAGCTCCGGTTCCAGCTCGGCGGGGTCCGCCCGGTTCTGCACCAGCAGCCGCATGGCCGCCAGGGGCGTCTTGACCTGGTGGGCCCACACCGCAAAATAGTCCAGCAGGTCGTCCCGCAGAGCCTGCCGGTCCCGGCCCAGGGCGGCGGCCCGGGTCACCTGGGCGTCCAGGGCCTGCCGGTAGGCGTCCTCCAGCCCGCCGTCGGGGGCCCCGGGC
>CAUEKL010000007.1 GCA_959018215.1 uncultured Gemmiger sp. | reverse complement strand
CCGGCAGACGGCCGTCCGCCAAGAAGCAACGGGCAGACCAACCCCTCCGCCGCTGTGCGGCACCTCCCCTTGCACAGGGGGGGCTTTAGGAAGGTAGTGGCTGCGCGGCACCTCCCCTTACACAGGGGAGGCTTTTGGGGCAGCCCCGGTTCTGCCCTTTCCGCCCGCTGCATACCTTGTTTTTGCGCGGATTTTCCCGCCCCGGAAGGGCGCTTTTGCCTGTCCACGCACAAAAGACAGCCGTTTTCCAACCAAATTCGCCGCTTTTCACACATCAATGCCCGCACAAATTCCCGCACCGGCGCAAAATCTCGGTAATTCGTATTTTTATAAAGCATCGTTTTCTTAATTGTGAAAGTTTTGTGATTATATACAAGGGAATTTGCGAAAATTGTGTGAAAACGGCGAATGAAAATCCGTTGCAAAAACTGGACTTTTGGCGTATACTGAAAACAACAAAACCGTGACCCGAAACACGGTAGTATGAAGGAGGTTTCCGTGATGAAAATGAAGAAGCTGTTCGCCGCCCTGCTGGCCATTGCCATGTTCACCGTGATGGCCATGCCTGCGTTCGCCGATGCCAACAGCGACTATCTGGCTGCCGTCAAGGCGTATCAGAACCAGATCGCCGCCCGGGAAGAGGCCTACGCTGCCGCTGTCAAGACCTATCAGGCCCAGTCCGCCGCCAAGGCGAAAGCCGAAGGCGAAGCCATCATTGCCGCCGGCAAGGCTGCCCATCAGCAGCAGCTGGCCGCCAACGACGCCATCATGGCAGCCGCCAATGCCGCTCATCAGGAGCAGCTGAACAAGAACGCCGCCTACATGGCCGCCATTAAAGACTACCAGGCCCAGAACGCCGCCAAGGAAGCCGCCTACATCGCCGCCGTGAAGGCGTACCAGGCCCAGGCAGCCGCCAAGGCAAAGGCCGAGGGTGAAGCCATCATCGCCGCCGGCAAGGCCGCGCACCAGCAGCAGCTGGCCGCCAACGCCGCCGTGCAGTCCGCTGCCAACGCCGCCAAGGCCCAGCAGCTGAGCGAGAACGCCGCCTATGAGGCCGCCATCGCCGCCTACCAGGCACAGATCGCCGCCCGGGAAGCCGCTTACCTGAAGGCTCTCGGCCTGGGTTGAGAACGGGAACCCTGCCCGCAATCATCCGTAATTGAATCCATCCGCCCCGCGGTCCCCTGCCGCGGGGTTTTCTTATTTTACCCGGGGCTTTTCCGGGAGAGAAGTTGGCTCCCCTGTGTAAGGGGAGCTGGCGCCGACAGGCGACTGAGGGGTTGGTTTCACCGCTCCGCTTACGGGCTGACGGCATCCTGCCGGAGTGTCCTTCCTTTTGTGACCAAAAGGAAGTGAAAAGTCCCACCGTTTCGTTTCCTTTTCGGGCACGAAAAGGAAAGAGTCAACGGCTGGCTGCCGTCTGCCAGGCAGCCCGGAAGCATCAAACAAGGCCAGGTTCACAACCCCTCCGGGGCTGCGCCCCACCTCCCCTTGCACAGGGGAGGCTTTTGGGAAAGACCCGCCTGCCCCTTTTCTTCCCCCATTATACAAAAAATCCGCCGCCCTGTTCTGCGCGGGGCGACGGATTTTCTTGTGTCAGTATAAGCCCGGTTCAGCCGGAATAGTTGGCCAGAAACCGGCGGGTGCGTTCCTCCCGGGGATGGTCGATGACCTGGTGGGCGGGGCCCTCCTCCACCACCACGCCGCTGTCCATGAAGAGGATGCGGTCGGCCACATCCCGGGCAAAGTGCATCTCATGGGTGACGATGATCATGGTGGTTTTCTGGTCGGCCAGTTCCCGCAGCACCCGCAGCACCTCCCCGGTGAGTTCCGGGTCCAGGGCGCTGGTGGGCTCGTCAAAGCAGAGGATGTCCGGGTGCAGGGCCAGGGCCCGGGCGATGGCCACCCGCTGCTGCTGCCCGCCGGAAAGCTGGTGGGGATAATGCCCCGCCCGGTCGGACAGGCCCATCTGGTCCAGCAGGGAGCAGGCGTTGGCTTCCAGCTCCGCCAGAATGGCCTTGCGGTTGGCCTTGTAGTCCGGGCGTTCCTTGGCCAGCAGCTGCCCCGCCAGCATCACGTTCTGCAGCGCCGTGTATTGGGGAAACAGGTTGAAGTTCTGAAACACCAAGCCGAAATGCAGCCGCTTTTTGCGGATCTCGGCCTCGCTCTGGGTGTGGGGGTCGGCGGCATCCCACAGGGTCTCGCCGCCCACCTTGATGGAACCGGTGTCCGCCGTTTCCAGAAAGTTCAGGCAGCGCAGCAGGGTGGTCTTGCCCGACCCCGACGACCCGATGATGGCCAGGGTCTCCCCCTGGTCCAGCTGCAGGGAGATATCCCGCAGCACGGCGGTGCTGCCGAAACTTTTGCCGATACCGGCCACTTCCAACAATGCCATAGGGTTCGGCCTCCTTTCAGCAGCGGAAATAGTCCAGCCGCTTTTCCAGCCAGCCGAACAGGATGGTCAGCACGCCCACGAACACCAGGAAGAAGATGGCGGTGGAGAACAGTGGCCAGATCAGGCCCTTGGCGCTGTACTCCTTGGCCATCATGATGACTTCCTTGTTGGAGATCACGTTGGCCAGGGAGGTATCCTTGACCAGGGTGATGATCTCGTTGCCCATGGGGGGCAGAATACGCTTGATGACCTGCAGCAGGGTGACCTTGAAAAAGATCTGGGTGCGGGTCATGCCCAGCACCTGCCCGGCTTCGGTCTGGCCTTTGGGCACAGCCTCGATGCCGCCGCGGTAAATCTCCGAAAAATAGCAGGCGTAGTTGATGACGAAGGCCACCACCGCCGCCACCAGACGGCCGGAAGACCCCGACGGCCAGGGGTTATCAAAGCCCAGCAGGCCCGGGCCCATAAAGATCACGATGACCTGCAGCATCAGCGGGGTGCCCCGGATGACCCACACAAAGGTCTTGACCACACTGCGCAGGGGGGCAAACCGGCTCATGGAACCGAAGGCCACCACCAGGCCCAGGGGCAGTGCAAAGACCAGCGTCAGCGCAAAAAGCTGAAAGTTCAGCCAGAAGGCTTCGGTCAGGCGGCCCCAGATCACAACGGCTTCGCTCATCATTCTGCCAGGGTCAGGCCGTACTTGTCGGCCAGGGTCTGCATGGTGCCGTCGGCCTTGAGTTCCTCAAAGGCGGCGTCCACGGCGGCAGCGGTGTCGCTGCCCTTGCGGAAGGCCACGCCGTACTCCTCGGCGTTGAGCTCATCCACGATCTCCAGATCGGCATAATCGGTGCCTTCGCCGGTCATGGCGGTGGCCAGGGTCAGGTCCAGCACGGCGGCGTCGGCGGTGTCGGACTTGACTTCCAGCAGGCAGTCGGTCTGCACCGTCTTGGTGATCACATCCGCCTGGGCCAGGTTCTCATCCTCCTCCACGGCGGTCTGACCGGCGGAACCGGCCTCCACGGCCACCGTCTTGCC
Organism: uncultured Gemmiger sp.; assembly: GCA_959018215.1. Classification (GTDB taxonomy): domain Bacteria; phylum Bacillota; class Clostridia; order Oscillospirales; family Ruminococcaceae; genus Gemmiger. Next base: position 19,697 of record CAUEKL010000007.1, on the reverse strand, counting down.
GATGAGGTCGGCGGTGGAGGTGTAGCCGCTGTCCTTCTTCATCACCACCACCTGGGCGTTGCGGGCATAAGCCTGGGTGCATGCCTGGTTGGCCTTGATGTCATCGGTCAGGGTCATGCCGTTCCAGACGCAGTCGATGCTCTTGGATTCCAGCTCCACAAACTTGGTGTCCCAGTTGATCTCCACAAATTCCGGCTCCACCCCCAGCTTTTCGCACACGGCGGTGGCCAGCTCGGTGTCAAAGCCCACAAACTCGCCGTTCTCGTCGGTGTAGTTCATGGGGGCGTAGACGGTGTAGCCGATGGTCATCTTGCCCTTGTCCTGGATGTAGGCCAGGTCGCTTTCGGCGGCATCGTCGGCGGTGTCGGCGGCTGCCTCGGTGGTGGCGGCATCGCCGGCAGCGTCGGCAGTGTCGGCAGGTTCAGAGGCAGGTGCGCCGCACGCGCACATGCTCAGGGCCAGGCCCAGGGCCAGCACCCCGCTGAGATACTTCTTCATGATTCATTCCTCCTCGTTGCTACCCGGCCGGTTTCCGCTTTATGTCTTTAGTTCAGTGAATCGGCAGGTACTTTACTATACTACTATAAATCCCCGGGCGACGCAAGGGCACGGGGCAAAAGAAAGGCCGAAAAAAGGAGGGTTTTTGTGTGCGAAACACACACATTTTCCCTTTCTTTGCCGGGTTCCGGTGGCGCGCCGGGTCCTGCCGTGGTATACTGAGAAAAAAGTCGATTTTCCAAGGAGGGTGCATCATGGGACATTCTGTAGAGACACCGCCGCGCAGCAGCCACTGGCTGGCCAAGCTGCTCATTCCCAAGATGATTGTACTGGTCATTGTGGCGGCGCTGCTGGCCGCCGGATGGCTGAGCATGCGCAGCTACTACGAAAACAAGTACAAGACCACCAAGCTGGGGTTTGAGGATATCGGGGAGCTGGCCACCCAGGAATGCCGCACCACCCAGGTGAACGCCACCAAAGCCGCCCAGGAGATCTTCGGGGTGCAGATCCCCTTCACCCAGAGCCAGTACATCTACAGCTACGATGTGACCATCAAGGCGGGGTATGATTTCAGCGCCATCACCTGGGAGGTGAAGGACACCACCATCACGGTGCATCTGCCCGAAGCCCAGGTGCTGAGCTGCGAGCTGGACCTGGATTCCTTCCAGGTCTACTACGAAAAGGAGAGCGTGTTCCGGCCCATCACCCTGGAGGAGACCAACCAGGACATGACCAACCTGAAGGCCAACGCCCAGAACGACGCCATCGCCAACGGATTGCTGGACAACGCCCGGGACAACGCCGAGACCCTGCTCACCGCCTTTTTTGCCCAGGCTTACGACCTGAGCGAGTACACCCTGACCTTTGCCTGACAGCAAAACAGCCTGCCGTTTTTTCACGGCAGGCTGTTTTTGTATTGTCCGAAAGGGTCAGGTGACCGGGGCGGCCTTGGGGCGCAGCGCCCGGGTGAGGGGGGCGGCGATGCGCCGGGCGATGCCCGCCAGCACAAAGCTGCCCGCCACGCAGACCACCCAGAAGGCCGCCCAGACGAGGAATCCCCCGCCCAGGGCCCGCACGAAGCGGAGCAGCACCAGGGTGATGAAAACGTGATGAATGAGAAAGACGCCGTAGCAGTCCCTGGCCAGGATGGCCAGGACTTTGGTCACGGCGGGGGCGGCGGCCTGGCCCAGCCAGAACAGCGCCCAGAACACCGCCCCGGCCAGCAGGCTCAGGCTGTGGTAGGCGGGCAGTCCAGCGGCGGCGCAGAACACCCCCACCGCCAGGCAGAGCCCCGCCGGGATCACCGCCCGGCGCCGCCCCAGCAGGTTCCCGAAGAGGATGCCCAGGGTGAACACCGGCCACTCCCCCCAGACGGTGTGGAACCAGTCCACGCCTGCGGGGCAGAGCCAGGGACCTGCCGCCCAGACCAGGGCAGCCAGGGCACCCAGCCCCAACCGGCGGCGCTGGGTGCGGGTGGCCCAGAGGGTGAGGGGAAACAAGCAGTAGAGCAGCACCTGACAGCCCAGGTACCACTCCCCCACTTTATAGAAGGTGGGGGTGTAGGCCTGGAGATAGCCGTCCAGCCCCACCAGGGAAAGGCCCAGCTTCCACAGGGGCACGGCGGCGTTGTTGCGGTGCCACACATCGCTGTACAGAAACAACGGCACAAAGCAGAGCCAGAACACCGGATAGATGGCGGCGGCCCGGCTGCGGATGTACTCTGCCGGGCGGCAGGGCCGGGCGGCGTACTTGGCCCCCAGCCCCGCCCCGGAGAGCAGGATCATCAAAAACACCGCCAGGTGCACCAGATCCCCGTAAGCCGGGGAGGTGAGGACTTTGGAGGCATACAGCCCCGCGGTGGCGGTTTCCACCCCATAGTGGTAGGTCACCACCACCAGGATGGGCAGCAGCCGGATCAGGTCCAGCCCCGCCCAGTGTGTTTTGGCCGGCATGGCGTTCTCCCCTTTCGTGCGTCAGTTGGCGGAGTCCTGCCCCGCCACAAATTCCCGGATCTCCGCCTCCACGGCGGCCACTTCCTTCTCAAAGGCGGCGGCAGAGACCCGCAGGCCCCCGTTGCCCAGAATGATGATCTGTTCGGTGCCGTCGGAGCTGACCACCCGCACCCGATGCTTGCGGCCCAGCTCGTGGGTGGTCTTTTCGATGTACATGTCGGCGGTCTCGGCTTCCCGGGTGTAGACCACATGGATGTTGTGATACTTTTCCACGCTGCCCGCGCCGCCCCGCACCCGGTAGGCGTCAAACACCACGATGACCCGGCACCGGCGGTAGCCCGCATAGTTGCACAGGATATCCTGCAAACGGCGGCGGGCGGCATCCAGGTCCCCTTCCGCCAGGCGGTGGAGCTTGGGCCAGCCGAAGATCACGTTGTAGCCGTCCACCAGCAGGTATTCCGGCCCGGCAGGCTGGGCGGCGGCAGGGGTGCGGGCGTGGCCCATGGCCCGGCGGGCGTCCAGGTCGGCGCTGCGGCGGGCGTTGGGGTTTTCCCGGGTACGGCTGCGCACCGGGCCGTAGGTGCGCTCAAAGATGGCCAGCAGTTCCTTGTCCTGGGCCAGGGTGCCCCGGTAGGCGTCCGCCCGGCGGCGGGCACTGCCGGACTCCTCGTCATTCTCCCCGTCCTCTCCGGTGTCGGCGTCGGGGGCGTTGCGGCCCAGGCCGCTGGACACATGGGCCCGGGCGGGGACATCCTCCCACTTGACCAGCACCCCGGCCCCGTGGCTGCAAAAGACCGAATCCGCCGGGTTGTCGGTGTCGGCGTCGGCGTCATAGCCCATGGCGGCGATGACCTCCTCCGGGTTGTGGCAGGGGGCGTAGCCGTTGGGGGTGCAGATGAGACGCCCGGCTCCGCGTGAATAGGCAGCCACCTCCCGGGCGTAGCCCCGCAGGGCCGCCACCGGGGCGGTGCCGCAGAGCACCGCGGTGCCGTCGGCCTGCTGCTGGGGGGCGTCCATCTCCCCGCCCAGCCGCTGCAGGTCGGTCATGGCCCGGCCCAGGCAGTCGGCGGGCAGTTCCAGCCGCACACTGTACCAGGGTTCCAGCAGCTGCACCCGCCCGGCCTTGGCGGCGGTGCGCAGGCCCTGGCGCACCGCCCGGTAGGTGGCCTGGCGGAAGTCCCCGCCCTCGGTGTGTTTCAGGTGGGCCTTGCCCGCCGTGAGGGTGATTTTGACATCGGTGAGGGGTGACCCGGTGAGCACCCCGGGGTGGGTGCGCTCGGCCAGGTGGGTGAGCACCAGCCGCTGCCAGTTGCCGTCCAACGTGTCCGGGCGGCAGGCGGCATCAAACTGCAGGCCGCTGCCCCGGGGGCCCGGTTCCAGCAGCAGATGCACCTCGGCGTAATGGCGCAGGGGCTCGTAATGGCCCACCCCCTCCACCGGGGCGGTGAGGGTCTCCTTATACAGAATCCCCCCTTCCCCGAAGGAGACTTCCAGCCCGAACCGGCTTTTGAGCAGGCTTTGCAGCACTTCCAGCTGCACTTCCCCCATCAATTGCAGGTGGATCTCCCCCAGGGCGTCGTTCCACACCACCCGCAGCAGAGGGTCCTCGTCCTCCAGGGTGCGCAGGGCCTTGAGGGCGGTGTGGGGGTCGGTGCCTTCGGGCAGTTCCACCTTGTAGTTGAGCACCGGTTCCAGCACCGGCAGTTCGGCGTCCGGCTGGGCGCCCAGGCCCTGGCCGGGATAGGTCACCGTCAGGCCGGTGACCGCCACCACGTCCCCCGGCTCCGCCTGGCTGATAAGCCGGTACTTGGCCCCGGAGTAGACCCGCAGCTGGTCCGCCTTTTCACAGAACGGCTTGGCCGCGTCGGGGCGGCTTTCCAGCATATCCTTCACTTTCAGCACCCCGCCGGTGACCTTCAGCCAGGTCAGGCGGGTGGTTTCGTCGTTGGAGATCTTGAACACCCGGGCCCCGAATTCGTCCAGGGGTTCCCGCTGGCGGGTGAGGGTGCGCAGGGCGTCCAGCAGGGGGTCGATGCCCTCCAGCCGCAGCGCCGCCCCGAAAAAGCAGGGAAACACCTCCCGCCGGGCGACGGCGGTGACAATGTCGGCCTGTTCGGGGGTGCCCCCGGCGAGGATCTCCTCCATCAGGGGTTCACTGGCCATGGCCAGGGCCTCGTGGAAGGTGTCCTTGGCCACATCGGGGCCGAAGTCCACACAGCCGTCCCCGAAGCGGCCCCGCAGTTCCCGCAGCCGCACCGCCCGGTCCGCCCCGGGCAGGTCCATTTTATTGATAAAAAGGAGGGTGGGCACATGGTACCGGGCCAGCAGCCGCCACAAAGTCAGGGTGTGGGCCTGGACGCCGTCGGTGCCCGAAATGACCAGGATGGCATAGTCCAGCACCTGCAGGGTGCGCTCCGCCTCGGCGGAAAAGTCCACATGGCCGGGGGTGTCCAGCAAGGTCACCGAGGTTTCGGGGCCGTGTTCGTCGGCGGGCAGCACAAAGGCCGCCTGCTTGGCAAAGATGGTGATGCCCCGGGCCCGTTCCAACGCGTCGGTGTCCAGGAAGGCGTCCCGGTGGTCCACCCGCCCCAGTTTGCGCAGCACCCCGGCCCGGAAGAGCAGGGCTTCGGACAGGGTGGTTTTGCCGCTGTCCACATGGGCCAGCACCCCGATGACCAGACGTTTCATACAGTCCCTCACATTTCAGAATTCCACAAGTTCTCAGTCTTATTATACCGTTTTCGGGCGGGTTGTCCACCCCGGCCGGCAGCACAAAAACAGGGCGCCCCCGCCTTGGCGGGAACGCCCTGTCTGCCTGATATGGGAGGAATCAGGCTCTGGGAATCCGGTTCAGTTGTTCGTTGATGGCCAGCAGGTCCTCCTTGGTGAGCTTGTCCTCGCCCAGGGTGCCCACTAGGCCGCTCAGCCGCAGCACGGTGAATCCGCCGATCATCTTGGCAAAGCCTTCGCTCATGCCGTCGCCGGCGCCCATGCCCATCCGGGCCACCAGGCCGGTGATGAAGGTCTTGCCTTCGGGGGAAGCCAGGATGTCGCTGATCTGGTCGTTGAGGGAGTAGAAGCCTTCCTTCTCGGTGATGTCGAACCAGTTCAGGATGGCCCCCTGCTCCTTCAGGCGGTAGGATTCATCGGGCTCGTCCACATGGCAGATGGTGCCGCTGTCCCGCAGGTCCCCGGCCACGGCCACCAGCTCGGTGGTGCCCTGGTTGGGCACGGTGAAGCGGAAGAAGTGGTCCTCGGCGGTCTGTACGCCCAGGGAGACCCCGTTGGCGAACAGCTCCACCTGGGGCTGGTTGGAGTAGACGGTGATGGTCACCGTGTCCCCGGTGTGGTTGACGAACCGCTTGCCGCACAGATGGACGAAGGGTTCATCGGACAGCCAGGCCTTGTAGGCGTAGAAGGCGTCCTTCTTGTATTTGCGGTCGATGGTGACCAGGCCCTTGTGGTTCTGGCCGTTCTCGCCGCCCTCGTTGCGGGCGTCGGCGCCGAAGTCGAACATGTTCCACACATGGGTGGCCCAGATATAGGGCCGGGTGAACAGCTGCTTGATGAGCTCCTCATGGTAGTGGGCCTGGTATTCCTCGGTGTAGTCGCCCTGTTTGGGGGTGTCGGAGTGCCAGTTCAGCGCCTCGCAGCCGTACTCACTGCAGCCGATGGGCAGGGTGGGATGCTGGGCGTGGAAGGCGTCGAACCAGGGGCCGTTCATATCGGTGTTGCCGCCGTACCAGCCGAAATAGTGGTTGTAGGAGACGGCGTCGGGGATGTTCAGGTAGGGGCTGTTGGTGGGGCACATGCTCACCACCGCCATGACGGTGGGACGGCTGGGGTCCATAGTATGGCACAGGTTGTTGAGCAGGCGGTGGTTCTCCAGCAGGTCGGGGTCGGTGTCCCCCTTCATGGTGATCTCGTTGCTCAGGCCCCACACCACAATGGAGGCGTGGTGGCGGTTCTGGACGATGAGCTCCTTCATCTGGCTCAGGGTGTTTTCCCGGCCGGCTGGCATGTGCTGGGAGATGTAGGGGATCTCGGCCCAGACCACCATGCCCCGCTCGTCGCACAGGTCGTAGAAGAACTGGTCGTGCTGGTAGTGGGCCAGGCGGATGGTGTTGGCCCCCACCTCACAGATCAGGTCCATGTCCCGGATGTGATCCTCCTTGCTGATGGCGTTGCCCTTGCACCAGCCGTCCTGGTGGCGGGAAACGCCGTGCAGCGGGTAGGGTTTGCCGTTGAGGAAAAATCCCTTGTCCGGGTCGATCTTGTAGCTGCGGAAGCCGAAGCGGCGGCTGACGGTGTCCACCACGGCGCCGTCCCGGAGCAGTTCCGCCTCCACGGTGTAGAGGTAGGGGTCCTTGCGGCCGTTCCACAGGTGCACGTCGGAGACCTGCAGCTCCACCTTGCCCGGGTCAGCGGTTTCCATGGCCTCGATGCGGCCCTCGGCGTTGCGGATGGTGGTGCGCACCGCCAGACCGGCGGTGTCGCCGGTGACCCAGGTCTCCACCCCCACCCGGCCGCTGACGTCGGGGGTGACGCACAGGCCGTTGCCGCCGTAGTAGGACAGGTCAAAGTGAGATGCGGGCACCCCGATGAGGTTCACGTCCCGGTACAGGCCGCCGTAGAAGGTGAAGTCGGCGCTCTGGGGATAGACATGGTCGTTGGGGGCGTTGTCCACCGTGATGACCAGCAGGTTTTCGTCCTGCAGGGCGGCGGTCAAATCCACCCGCCAGGTGGAGTAGCCGCCGTCGTGGTGGGCCAGGTGCTGCCCGTTCAGGTACACATCCGCCGAGGAGTTGGCGCCGTTGATCTCCAGGAACCAGGCTTCGGCGGCGGGCAGGTCGGCCTTGTTCAGCTGGTGCACATACATGCCGGTGCCCCGCCAGTAGTCGTTGCCGCCGTCCTGGCCGTCGATGTTGTTCCAGGTGTGGGGCAGGCTGACGATATCCCAGTCCCGGGGGAAGGATTCGGGCAGGGTGCCGTTTTTGCGGAACGCCCATTTGCGGTTGATGTTGACGATGTTTCTCATAAGGAAAAGACCTCCTTGATCAGTTTGCCTCACGGGCATGCTTTTCTTTCAGGGCACGGACGTTTTCATCCACCTGCTTTTTGTGCAGCGGGTACCAGAACCACAGGATGAGGGCCAGCAGGGCAAAGCCCAGGGCGGGCACCAGCACCGAGATGTTGAACAGCCCCGCCTGGACGGCGGCGTCGGTGCGGGTGGCGGCGGAGTAGCCGATGGCTTCCAGCAGCAGGCCGGACAGACCGGCGGACGCCGCCTGGCCCAGCTTGCGGGCGAAGGAGTACAGGGCGTAGACGGTGCCGTCCTCCCGCTTGCCGTTCTTCAGCTCGGAATAGTCGATGACGTCGGTGATGAGGGCCCAGGACACCATGGAGAACATGCCCAGACCCAGCCAGCACAGGAACTGGAAGGCCACATACACCCAGACATTCTCCGGGCGGACCACAAACAGCACCAGGTTCACCGCCACGGCGCCCAGGCTGGACACCACGCTGACCTCACATTTGCCGAACCGCTTGGCCAGGGGCTTGACCAGGGCGGCGGCCAGCAGCATGGCCACCATCATGGTCAGGTTGGAGGCGGCCTGGGCGGAAGCGTTGTTGTAGTAATCGGGGTAGACATAGCCGCTCATGTTCTGGATGGTCAGCTGGGCCAGCAGCATGACGATGGACGCGGCGATGATGGAGATGAGCGCCCGGTTGTGCACCGCGCTCTTGAGCATCTGCCACACCGAATCCTGCTTTTTGTCCGAGACGGGGATCTGTACCCGCTCGGTGACCAGATGGTAGCACAGCAGGTAGCAGATCACTGCCAGCACCGAGGCCACCCCGGCAGCCAGGGTCACCCGGGGTCCGATGAGGGTCTCCACCCCGTCCACCTTTTCATAGGCCACCAGGGGCAGGATCACCCCGATGACCACGCCGGCCATGGTGCCGCCCAGGGTGCGGAAGGTGGAAAGGGACTGCCGGTCGTCCGGGTCGGCGGAGATGGCCGAGGCCATGGACCCGTACGGGATGTTGATGGAGGTGTAGAACACCGACCCCCACAGGATGTAGGTCACAAAGAGGTAGGCGATCTTGACCCCCATGGGGGCGCCGGCCATGCCGCTCTGGTAGATGAGGAAGGATGCCAGGGCCACCGGCAGGCACATGCGCCGCAGCCAGGGCTTGAATTTGCCCGCCGGGGTGGGGCGGCTGCGGTCGCAGATGCGGCCCATGGTCACGTCGGTGAAGGCGTCCACCACCCGGGCCACCGTCATGACCAGGCCCACCACGCCCGCCGAGACCCCCATGACGTCGGTGTAGAACTTCATCAACATCATGGTGGAGAAAATAAAGGTAAAATCGTTGCCGAAATCGCCGAACAGATATCCAGCCTTGTCGCGCATGCCGAAGGGCCTTGCCGTGGCTTTGCGGTTCATACTATCACTCCTTGTCAGACTTGGGAAGGGGGAGAAAACTGCGTTGTCCGGACGTTGATAGTATCTTAGCAGAGTCAGGCCTTTTTATAGTATAACAATTTCGTGTGAAATCTTCATTATTTTTGTTTTTTCCCTTGTCATTGTGCAGAAAAAAGAGCATACTATCTGTAAGAATTGACGAAACAACCAGGAAAGGGGCGCGGTTTTGTATGCTCTGTCAAAAAGAGTATGCGTTCTTTGTGCAGGTCTTACAAAGGTCGGGCATCGGCTGCCGGGAGTTCTCCCTGGACCCGGTGCCCGCGGCGGATGTGGAGCTGGACGCCGGGCTGCGGCGGCAACTGGGGGTGGAGCCTTCGGTGTTTGCGGGGTGCCGGGTCTTTCTGGACCGGCTGGAAGCCGGGGTGGTGTACCATGTGTCCGACCGGTTTTTCCTGCATTACCTCTTTCTGGTGCTGCCGGGGCAGGCCCGGTGCCTGGCGGTGGGGCCGTACCTGTCCCTGCGGCCGTCGGAGCAGCAGCTGTATGAGATTGCGGAACAGTGGTCCCTGCGCCCGCCCCAGGCCCATCTGCTGGAGGAATTTTACCCCGTCCAGCCCATCATCGACGATGCCAGCCCCTTCTATTCCATGGTCTACTGCCTGTGCGAGGCCATGCACGGGCGGAAGGCCGCGGTGCGCCAGATCAGCCTGGAGGAGGAGCTGTCCCCCACAGGGCTCAGCGAGAGGGCGGCGGGTGCCGACCTGAAAACCATGATGCAGCGGCTGGAAAACCGCTACCGGCTGGAAGAACAGCTGATGCAGGCGGTGGCTGTGGGGGACCGGCTGCGGCTGCACCGGATGCTGAGCCACACCGTCATGGAGGCCGCCGTGGAGCCCCGCCTGGCCGACCCGGTGCGCAACCTGAAAAACTACTGCATCATCATGAACACCCTGCTGCGCAAGGCCGCCCAGACCGGCGGGGTGCATCCCATCCATGTGGACGATATGTCCCGCACCTTTGCCGCCCGCATCGAGCAGCTGCCCTCCGCCGCGGACGCCAACAGTCTGGTGCTGGAGATGGCCGACGAATACTGTCTGCTGGTGCAGCAGCAGGGAATGAAGGAGATGTCCGAACCGGTGCGGTTCGGGGTGCTGTATGTGCGCCAGCACCTGGCCGAGCCCCTGAACCTGCACACGGTGGCCGGGGCCGCCGGGATGAACGCCAGCTATTATTCCGCCCTGTTCAAGAAGGAGACCGGCCAGACCCTGACCGAGTTCATCCTGCAGGAGCGCATGCGCCTGGCGGTGCACCTGCTGCTGAGCACCCGGCTGCAGGTGCAGACGGTGGCCCAGTACTGCGGGTTTCTGGACGTGAACTATTTTTCCCGCCTGTTCCGGCAGACCACCGGGCTGACCCCCACCGAATACCGCCGCCGGGGCAAGAGCCTGCAGGTGTAAAACAGAAACGGCCGTTTTCCGCAAAGCGGAAAGCGGCCATTTCTTTGGTGAGAAAAAGAGAATGTCTAAATCCATCAGGCGGCCCGGGGCCGCAGAGAGGCCGGCGGGCGCTGTTCGGGCCCGGGTCTCTGGTGTTACCATACCATGCCGGGGCGGGAAATGCCACGATTTTGTCGTGAACGGGGTGCGGTTTGTTACGAACGCACCCTGTTGGGAAGCTCTATCACATGGGTGAACCAGCCGTCCTTGTAGGACATGTTGCGGAAGCTGTCCGGGTACAGGTCCAGGATGGTGTTCACGTTGGCCAGCCCGTACCCGTGGAGGGAGGGGTCCGGCTTGGTGCTGGGAATGGTGCCGTCCACGATCTTCACCGGCAGGCTGCGGTTGCGCACCGAAAAGAGGAAGGTCTCCTCCAGAATGGCCCGGACCTCCACCTCCCGCCGGGGCTGGGGCAGGCGCAGGCTGGCTTCCATGGCGTTGTCCATCAGGTTGCTGATGAGCACCGCCAGGTCCCCGGTGCGGATCTGCAGCCCCGAAAGGTCGTTGACCACAAACCGCAGGTCGATGCCCTGCTTTTCCGCCGCCCGGGCCTTCTGGTTGAACAGGGCGTCCAGGGCGGGGTTGTGGGAGTTCACGGCCAGCAGCCGGTCGGTCTGCTGGCGCAGCAGCTCCCGCACATAGTCCCGGGCCCGGGCACAGTCCCCCTGGCTCAGGTATCCGTCCAGGCAGGCCAGATGGGCGGCGTAGTCATGGGTGAGCCGCCGCTGGGTGCCGTAGGCGTCGGTGAGGGCTTCGATGCTCTCCGCCTGGGCGTGGAGCTTTTCGTTCAGGGCCAGGGTGCTTTCCCGGGCGCGGGCGCTTTGTTCCAGCCAGTCGATGAGGCAGATGACCAGAACGTTGACGCAGACCAGGAAGGCGGTGCATACCACCACCACGTCGGCGGCGGCCTCCCCGTGCACCGCCGCGTGCATCAGGCTGGCGCTGACCAGGGTGGAACCCACGGCCAGGAACAGGGTGGGCGGCCACCACCGCCGGGCGGCGTACTCCACCCGGTGGGAGGGCGCCAGGCGCCGGGCGGCCAGCAGCAGGGTCAGGACCAGGAACTGCTCCGCCGCGGTCAGGGCATGGAAGAGGGCCGGGGATGTGTACAGCGTGTTCAGGTCGGTGTGCAGCACAGTGATCGTGCCGAACACCAGCAGCTGCTCCACCCCGTTGAGCAGGGCGTAAAACAGGCTGACCACCAGCAGCCGGAACCAGCACCGCCCCCGGTAGAGCACCAGGGCCAGCACCCAGAACCCGCCCAGCACCACCGCCATCTTGAGGGGGACGCCCCGGGGCCGGAGCAGGTTGAGCAGCACCCCGAATCCCACGGCCAGCCCCGCCGCCGCCCACCAGAACCGGCGCCCGGAGATCCGCCGCTTGAGGAAGAGGTCCAGAAACAGCACCCCGTCAAAACACTGAAAGACGGTGAACAGGACCCCGCAGGCCGCTGTGGTCATTGCTGACACCTCCAGTTCAGGTAGGTAGTCCGGATGAAGGGGTACTTGCGCTGGCTCACCGGCAGAAGGGTGCCGTCGTCCAGCCGGACTTCGGCGTGGTTGAGGCGGCGGATGTGGGCCATGTTCACCAGAAAGCTCTTGTGTACCCGCAGGAATCCGGCGTCCGCCAGGCGCAGGGCCTCCTCCTCCATCTTGCCGTAAAAGCAGCAGCCGGTGCGGGCGGGGTCGGTGGTGTGCAGGCAGAGCATCCTGCCCTGACTTTCCAGGTAGAGGATATCGCACAGCCGCACCCGGCAGTTTTCCCCGTTGAGGGCGTAGGTGTACACCGCCTCCCGGCGGCGCAGCACCTCCAGGGCGGCGGCGTAGTAGGCGGGGAGCTTTTCCCCCAGGCGGCTCTTGAGCAAAAACCGGAAGGCCCCCACCTCGTACCCTTCGGGGGAATATTCCACATAGTTGGTCACAAAGATCAGCAGGGACCGGGCCTGCACCCGGCGCAGGCGGCGGGCCACCTCAATGCCGCTGCACCGGCCCATGTCGATATCCAGAAACAGGATGTCGAAAGCGGACAGTTCGGCGTCGGAGAGGGTGCCGGGGTCGGTGCAGGTGCACACATCGGGCACCACCTCCCGGGGGGCGTTTTCCCGCAGCCAGTGGGCCAGCCGGGCCGCAAACGAGACATCATCATCACAGACCAGAATGCGGACGGTCATCCGGCTCCCTCCTTTCCCCCGCCCGGGGCGGCCGGCAAGATTGCATTTCTTGCCTTCTTGCATTTCTTGCGCTTTTCCCTAGATTATAGCCCCTGTTTGTCCCCTTCGCAAGGGGCGCAGGGCACAAAAAGCTGCCCCGCAGCGGCTTTTGCGGGGCATTTTGGGCGCAGCAAAGCGGTTTTTGCGCAGTCGCGGCCAGGGCGGTGCACAGCAAAATATGCGCAGCGCTGTCTCCCCGCCGGCCGCCCCGGGGACCGGCCGGAAAAAATGAGAACCCGCCGGGATTTTCACCGTATGAAAATCCTGTTCCTTTGCCCCGGCAGGGTGTATACTGGAATCAACATCAGGAAAGGGAGGAATCCGGCATGAACAGCAACATCACCATCCACATCTTTTATACCGGCCGGGAGGGCAGTGCCCGGGACTTTGCCAGAGAGATGACCGACAGCGGCCTGGTGGAGCGCATCCGCGCCGAGGAAGGCAACCTGGGCTACGCCTACTACTATCCCGCCGAGGACCCCGAAACGGTTTTGCTCATCGACCGCTGGCGGGACCAGGCCTCCATCGACACCCACCACAAGTCCGAGATGATGGGCGCCATTGCCGAGCTGCGCAAGAAGTACCATCTGAAGATGCGGGTGGAGCGTTTCCGGGACGCGGACTGAGCGGATTTCCGCTGCGCCATCTGCCCCGGTCTGTGTGCCAACCGTTGAAAACCCCCGGGCCGCCTTTCGGCGGCCCGGGGGTTTTTGCGTTGCGGAAAGGTCAGGGATTTTCCTCCGGCTGGACAAAATGGGTGGCCCGGTAGTCCCGGGGGGCCATGCCGTACACCGACTTGAAGGCCCGGGAAAAGTGCAGCTGGTTGGCGTAGCTGACCATGGCGCTGATGGCGCTGATGGGCAGGGTGCTCTCCTTCAGCAGCTGGGCCGCCCGGGCCATGCGGTAGTGGAGCAGAAAGGCCTGGGGGCTTTCCCCCATGGTGTCCCGGAAGACCTTGCCGAAATAGCTGCGGTTCAGCCCGCAGAAGGCGGCGATCTCCTCGATGGAGATGTCCCGCTGGTAGTTCTGTTCAATAAAGGAAAGGGCTTCCTTCATATAAAAGTCCCGCAGGCGGCGCTGGCTCTGCTGCCGGTGGGCGGAGGAGGACTGCACCAGCCGGTCCAGGAAGAGGAACCCCTGCCCGATGATGTGGATGGGGCTGGCCTGGGGATGGTTGACAATGTAGAGCATCTGCTCCTGCAAAAGGCGGCCGGCTTCCCGGTTGAGGGGGGTGTACACCGGCTGGCTGCGGCTGAGCCCCGCCAGGCTCAGGCTTTCCCGGGCGCGCAGGCCGTCGAACTCGATCCAGGTATACTCCCAGGGGTTGTCCCGGTCGGAAACATAGGTGGTGGGCACCCCCGGCACAATGAGGAAGCCGTGGCCCGCCTCGATCTTGTAGGCGTTGTCATCGTCATACAGGACACCCCGCCCCGCAATGACATAATGGAACAGATAGTGATTGCGGGCATGGGGCCCGTAGGAGTGCAGCGGTTCGGTGCGCTCCCACCCGTACTGGTACAGGTTCAGATCCACAAATCGCTCGTCCTGGAAAACATGAAACTTAAGTTTATTTTCCGTCTGGATATCGCTATTCTCCTGCATGACAAGTCACCTCCGTAATTTTTCTTGTTTTTTTCTTGAATTTTTCTCATTATATACCCTGATGCGTCCTGACTTCAACCAAAAATGATCATAACCGCTAAATTGAGATATAAAAACTGGCAGCAAGATATTCACCCTTTCTTTGTCGGAATGTATAATAAAGCCGTCAGATCGGGAAATAATTTGTGCATAGTGCACATTGCACAAAAAGTTCCCAGAAAATTCAGCACTTTGGCAAGGTCATAGAAGACCCTGCCGCTGCCGCACCGGCCGGGCTGGCAGCAAACCCACTGCAAACGATCAGACAGGAGGAAAACATCTTATGAACATCAAACGGAAGTTGCTTGCCGGATTGATGGCGGCGTGTGTCGCAGCCGGGTTGGGCACCGGGCTGACGGCCTGCGGTTCGGGCGGTTCGGACGGCACCGTGAACCTGACGTTCCAGATCTGGGACGTGGCCCAGCGGGACGGCATGCAGGCCATGTGTGACGCCTACACCGCCGAGCACCCCAACGTACATATCGAGGTGCAGGTCACCAGCTGGGACGAGTACTGGACCAAGCTGGAAGCGGCGGCCATGAGCAACCAGATGCCGGACATCTTCTGGATGCACACCAACGAGATCCTGAAGTACGCCGACAACGGCAAGCTGGCGGACTGCTCCGACATTGTGGAGACGGAGCATTTTTCCGACATCTCCCTGGCCAACGCCAGCGGGTCGGACGGCAAGCTGTACGCGGTGCCCAAGGACAAGGACACCGTGGGCCTTGTGTACAACAAGGAAATGTTTGACGAGGCAGGCGTGGCCTACCCCGACGAAACCTGGACCTGGGACGACCTGGTGGACGCTTCCCAGAAGATCTACGACGCCACCGGCAAGTACGGCTACATGGCCTACGGCGACGACCAGCTGGGCTACTGGAACTTTGTGTACCAGGCCGGCGGCAGCATCCTGACCCCGGACAAGACCCGGGGCAACTTCCTGGACCCTGCCACCAAGAAGGGCATGGAGTTCTACATCGGCCTGCAGAGCTATGACTGGTGCCCCGACCAGAACTACTTTGCGGAGACCGCCCCCGGCACCGCCTTCTTCTCTGAAAAGGGCGCTATGTTCCTGGAAGGCGACTGGAACATTTTGAGCGAGCTGCAGAACTATCCCGACATGGTGGGCAAGTGGGACGTGGCGGTCCTGCCCGCCTGCCCCGACCCCGTCAGCGGCGACGGACGGGCCACCATCTCCAACGGTCTGAGCTACGCCACCAGCGCCAAGAACAAGCACCTGGACATCGTCAAGGACGTGCTGAAGTTCTTCGGCAGTGAGGAAGGCCAGCGCATCCAGGGCGAAAGCGGCGCCGCCATCCCGGCCTATGAGGGCCTGGAGGAAACCTGGGTGGGCGTGTTCGACGAATACCCCATCAACGTGCAGCCCTTCATCGACATGTTCGATTACTGCATCCAGAGCGTCAACAACGCCGCCCGCCCCGAGTGGAAGAGCGAAGTCAGCGACACCCTGCTGAAGATCTATACCGGCGAGCTGGACCTGGACAGCGGCCTGCAGGCCATGCAGGACGCGGTGGATGAAGCCAGCGCCGAGTATTACGAATAAGGAGGCAGCGTCATGCAGAAGACATCCAAACTGGCCCGCGACGGTGCGATGTGGGGCCTTCTGATGGTGGCCCCTACCATCATCGGTCTGCTGGTACTGAATATCTGGCCCTTTATCGACACCATCCGCATGAGCTTTTCCAAGTCCAAGCCCTTCGGCATGTTTGAGTTTGAGGGCATCGACAACTATGTGGAGATGTTCCAGAACACCGAGTTCTGGAAAGCTACCTGGAACACCATCCTGTTCTGCATCCTGACCGTGCCGGTGGGCATCTTCCTGGCTTTGCTGGTGGCGGTGCTGCTGAACAGCAAGATCCGCGGCCGCACCACCTTCCGGGCCATCTTCTTCCTGCCCATGGTGGTGGCCCCCGCCGCTGTGGCCATGGTCTGGAAGTGGATTTTTAACTCTCAGTATGGTATCATTAACTCCGTACTGGGAGCCAATATCGGCTGGCTGACCAACCCCAGCATCGTACTTTTCACCTGCGCCATCGTCCAGATCTGGAGCAACATCGGCTACGACGCCGTCCTGCTGCTGGCCGGTCTGCAGAACGTGTCTGCCACTTTGTATGAGGCCGCCGACCTGGACGGTGCGTCCAAGGTCAAGCAGTTCTTCTCCATCACCCTGCCTATGGTCTCGCCCACCCTCTTCGTCGTCATGATCATGCGCCTGATGTCCTCGCTGAAAGTCTTCGACCTGATCTACATGATGGTCGATGAAGCGAACCCCGCGCTGAATGACGCCCAGAGCCTGATGTCCCTGTTCTACCGCGAAAGCTTCGTGGCCGGTGACAAGGGCTATGCGTCCGCAATCGTCGTCTGGACCGTGCTGCTGATCGGTGTCGTCACCATCATCCAGTTCGTGGGCCAGAAAAAGTGGGTCAATTACGAGGTGTAAAGTATGAATACCAGTATGAAAAGCAACAAAAGACTTTCCACCACGCTGACGTACATTGTGCTGATCCTGGGCAGCGTGATCATGATCTTCCCCTTCGTGTGGATGATCCTGACCAGCTTCAAGACCCAGGCCGAGTCCATGGCCATTCCGCCCCAGATCTTCCCTGCCACCTGGCAGTTCTCCAACTTCACCACGGCCCTGGCCAGCCTCCCCTTCGTCAACCTGTACGTCAACACCGGTCTGCTCATCGTCTTCCGGGTACTCTGCGCTGTGCTCTTCAGCTCCATGGCGGGCTATGCCTTCGCCAAGCTGCAGTTCCCCTGCAAGAACCTGCTGTTCGGCATCGTGCTGGTGCAGATGATGCTGCCCAGCCAGATCTTCATCACCCCCCAGTACCTGATGCTGGCACACATGGGCCTGACCAACACCATCTTCGCCCTGGTCTTCCCGGGCCTTGTCTCCGCCTTCGGCACCTTCTTTTTGCGGCAGACCTACCTGGGCATCCCCAATGAGATCGCCGAGGCCGCCTATCTGGACGGCTGCAACAAGTGGCAGACCTTCACCAAGGTCATGTTCCCCCTGACCGGTTCCAGCTGCGCCGCCCTGGCCATCTTCACCGCCGTGTTCGCGTACTCCGACCTGATGTGGCCGCTGATCTGCAACACCGACCTGAACAAGATGACCCTGTCCGCCGGCCTGTCCACCCTGAACGGCCAGTACACCACCAACTTCCCCGTGCTGATGGCCGGCAGCCTGCTGGCCATGATCCCCATGGTCATTCTGTACCTCATCTTCCAGAAACAGTTCATCCAGGGCATCGCCATGACCGGCGGCAAATAAGCCGTCGTCCCTGCCCTTGAACGTCCCCGCGGGGGACACCTCCGGCGGCAGGCGGGCTGCGGCAACACCCGCCCGCCTGCCGCCTTTGTTTTGCAAACTCGGCCGCCGGCCCCCTGGGGGCGCGGCGTGCCTGGCTATATATTCTTTCTTCAGGAGGAACCCTACCTATGGGCATTCAATTCGACGCCAGAACGCAGACCTTCACCCTGCAAACGGCCCGCACCACCTACCAGATGCGGGTGGATGAGCGGGGCCGCCTGCTGCATATGTACTACGGCCGCAAGATCGGCCGCGGCGACCTGCGGGAGCTGTATCCCCCGGCCGACCACGGTTTTTCGCCGGACTATTACCCCTGCCGGCTGCGGCGCGGCGTCTCGCCCGATGTGCTGCCCCAGGAATACACCGGCTGCAACGTGGGGGATTTCCGCCTGTCCTGCCTGGTGGTCCGGGACCCCGACGGCGCCGCCGGGGCGGACTTTCTGTACGAATCCCATGAGATCACCCCCGGCAAATACACCCTGGACGGCCTGCCCTGCGCCCACGACGAGGACAGCGAGGCCGAGACCCTGTGCATCCGGATGAAGGACCCGGTGACCGGCCTGGGCCTGGAACTGCTGTACGGCGTGTTTGCCGACCAGGACGTGATCACCCGGGCGGTGCGGCTGAAAAACGCCGGCGCCGGCACCCTGCGGCTGGAGAAGGCGGCCTCGGTCTGCCTGGACCTGCCCTTCGGCGCGTGGGACCTGGTGCACTTCCACGGCCGCCACGCCATGGAGCGCAAGATGCAGCGGGCTCCCCTGCCCGCCGCCATCACCACCGTCTCCTCCACCCGGGGCGCGTCCAGCCACCACCACAACCCCTTTGTGATCCTGTGCGACCACGACGCCACCGAGGACCACGGCCTGTGCTACGGGGTG
Organism: uncultured Gemmiger sp.; assembly: GCA_959018215.1. Classification (GTDB taxonomy): domain Bacteria; phylum Bacillota; class Clostridia; order Oscillospirales; family Ruminococcaceae; genus Gemmiger. Next base: position 1,249 of record CAUEKL010000007.1, on the reverse strand, counting down.
ATGCTGGCCTACTCCGGCAGCCACCGCACCGACATTGAGGTGGACCAGAACGGCCTGACCCGGGTGGTCAGCGGCCTGCACGACGAGCGGTTCAGCTGGCAGCTGGAACCCGGGGAGAGCTTTACCGCCCCCGAAGTGCTCCTCTGCTGCTCCGCCGACGGCCTGGGCGACCTGTCCCGCCATTACCACAGATTCCTGCGGCGCAACATCTGCCGCAGCCCCTTCCGCTATACCCGCCGCCCGGTGCTCATCAACAACTGGGAGGCCACCTACTTCGACTTCAACACCGAGACCATCTGCCGCATTGCGGAAAAGGCCGCCTCCCTGGGGGTGGAGATGATGGTGCTGGACGACGGCTGGTTCGGCAAGCGCAACGACGACAACACCGGTCTGGGCGACTGGTATGTGAACGAGGAAAAGCTGCCCGGCGGCCTGCGCCCCCTCATTAAGCGGGTGAACGCCCTGGGCATGAAGTTCGGCCTGTGGGTGGAACCGGAGATGGTCAGCGAGGATTCCGACCTGTACCGGGCCCATCCCGACTGGGCCCTGACCCTGCCCGGCCGCAGCCCGGCCATGGGCCGCAACCAGCTGGTGCTGGACCTGGGCCGCCCCGAGGTGGTGGACTACCTGGTGGAACGGCTCAGCGCCCTGCTGGCCGAAAACCACATCGAATACATCAAGTGGGACATGAACCGGAACATGTCCGACGTATACAGCCGGGCCCTGCCCCCCGAACGCCAGGGCGAGGTGGCCCACCGGTACATGCTGGGGGTCTACCGCCTTCTGGACCGGCTGACCACCGCCTTCCCCCACGTGCTGTTTGAGGGCTGCGCCGGCGGCGGCGGCCGGTTCGATGCCGGGATGCTGTGCTACTTCCCCCAGATCTGGTGCAGCGACAACACCGACGCCATCGAGCGGCTGACCATCCAGCACGGCACCTCTTTCGGGTATCCGGTGTCGGCCATGGGCGCCCATGTTTCCGCCTGCCCCAACCACCAGACCGGCCGCACCGTGCCCCTGTGGACCCGGGCGGTGGTGGCCATGTCCGGCACCTTCGGGTATGAGCTGGACCTGGGCCGCCTGAGCGAGGAGGAATGCGACCAGGTGCGGGAACAGATCAAGACCTTCCAGCGCTATTACGACGTGATCCAGAACGGCGATTACTACCGCCTGAGCGACCCCGACCGCCAGCCCCGCTATGTGGCCTGGCAGACGGTGACCGAGGGCGAAAGCCTGGTCAGCCTGGTGC
>CAUEKL010000006.1 GCA_959018215.1 uncultured Gemmiger sp. | reverse complement strand
GACGCAAAACCAGCAAAATGTTACGGTCAGCAGCACATCCAAACCGGCAGGCGACACAGCTGCGGAACCCGCAGCTGCTGCCAGCGGATCTGTTGCTGCAGTTCCTCAGACCGGTGACACGCTGCCGGTGGCTGTACTGGCACTGCTGACGGTGCTTTCGGCTGTGGCGATGCTGGGCTTTACCCTTCTGCGCCGAAAAGAATAAACAATATTTAAAACCGACAAAGCAAGAGGCCACACGGAACCGTTAAGGAACCGTGCGGCCTCTTTTTGGTTAAATGCCATGCTCTTCGGCAGGTGTTTGATACTGCGTTTAAAATCAAACCTTGTTTCGTGATAGAAAACAAAAAAAGCGATAGAGGAAAACCTCTATCGCTTCGTGGCTGCCCCAGTTCGACTTGAACGGACGACACCCTGATTAACAGTCAGGTGCTCTACCATGTGAAAAGTGGTGAGGGGCTAATGCTACACAAAAAATATCTTTAAAGCGACGAAAAGTGGGCGACAACGGTAAAGGTTGAGAAAATTATGCGGATAAAACTGCTGAGAAAACAGCCAAATGGTAGGTTCGAGAAAGCAAACCAGCCAACGAACTGAGACTAATATTATAATAGCATACAGCGAGAATATTACAAGTTGCATTTACTGACGAAAGAGGGGAATATCAAATCATGAAGATCGGGAAAAAAATTCGTCAAATTCGTCGACACCGACACATGACTCAACGAGAATTGGGCGAGCGGATTGGGCTGCGAAAGAATGGGGCAAATCGCATCGCCCAGTATGAGATGGCGTATCGAACCCCCAAACGTGACCAACTCAATAAAATAGCTCATGCTTTGAACGTGCCGGAAGAAATGCTTTTCTTGGAAGCGGATGAAACGCTGCAGGCATTGCTTCACAATCTGCTTTGGTTAGATCAGGGCGATACCAACCTTATTGAATTATCCCTTTTAAACAAAGATAATTGGTCACAATCTTGCAACCGGACAGAAAAAGGCTACGTAGTCATTGTAATACATGATGAAGCCGTCCAAAATTTTCTTAGAGACTGGCGCACCGAAAAATCACTCCTTGAGGCTGGAGCAATAACTCAAGAGGATTACTTCGATTGGAAAATCCGCACCCACGTTGTTAACCACTGCTTAGGCCCAGCTGCGAGAGCAACTGACTCTTAATCAGTGGGTCCTGGGTTCGAGTCCCCGATGGTGCACCAAAATAAAGCCCCTACGGCGTGTCCCGCCGTAGGGCTTTTATTTTGGTTGCACGCTCGGAGGACTCGAACAGGGCGACGGCACCGCAGTGCCGGAACCAACAGTCCAGTGGACTGTTGGTTAGCCCGCGGGAGAGTCCCCGGGGAATGGGAAAGGGAGCAGAGCGTGCCGGGGGTAGAGATGTTGCCGCTACGCAGCCTTACGGAAAACGTAAGGCTCTTTTTTTATTGCTATAATCCAGAAAGTAGAGCTGGTGCACCATCGGAGGACGAGAACAGCTGCGGAGGCGACCGCCGCCTGCGGCGGAAACAGGGAGCCGGAGCAGGGGCAGCGGTCGCAGAGGACAAGCCCCGTCCCAAGGGGCGCCGGCCGATGCGGGCACCGCAACCTGTAGGGCCCCGCCGCCTTGCGTACCGGCGGGCAAAAACGGTGCAGTGGACCATTTTAGAGCGCAAGTCCCTCCACAGCCTGATTGGCCGGAAAGGGGGCTGTACCATCCCCTTCGGGGCGGGCTCATGTGTCGTGCAAGCGCTTGCATTCGCCTCGCGGGGATCGGTCGCTAATTTTGCACCATACTGAAAAATCCGAACGCATACTTTTTGTAGATGCGTTCGGATTTGTGTTTTTGTAGGTTTGGTGATGCGATTGTGATTACACCCGATAATGTCACAGACCTTATGGGGTACCCATCGGAAGGCTTTTGAAAGGCCAAGAGGGATATCTGTCGCCATTTTTGTGAAAGGTACATACCGCGTTGTAACAAAATGTGATTATTCTTTCTTGCTTCGGCGTCAAGAAACAAAATGATACAATAAATTGAAAAAGGGCGACCTTTTGTCATTGTGGAATACAAAGGAATAATCTATCATTGAATTGTTGGAATTGCACGAATTCTGGCTTTGTTGGTTGAGAATAACTGATGAAATGGCAAGGGGGATAGTAATGCTCAAGTCTATCTGTGTGAAAAATCCGGACGCAATTACGCTGCGAGACTGTTTCGGCGCAACGGCGCTGTCTACTGTAAATGGTCTCTGTACCGTGTTTATGTCCAGCATGTTTATGCAGTATATGACCGACTACGCCGGGCTGGGCGCTATGGGAGCGACCTTGGCTACATCGCTTCTTCTGTTTGCGCGGATCTTTGATGCTGTGGATGATCCCGTTCAGGGATTATTGATGGATCGCGGGAAACGGACCAAAATCGGAAAGTACAAACCTTTTTTTCTCCTCAGCATACTGCTGACTGGCATTGGCTGTGTATGTCTCTACTCGTTCCCGTCCGAGTTTGTGTCCAAGCCCGTACTGGTTGTTGTGTGGGTTGTCGTTTTCTACTTTTTGTTTGATGTGGGAACATCCTTTTATAAGGATAATCTATTGTTCCGAACGATGACCAATGATCTCAACGAACGTTCCAAGCTGGTTATCGGGCCGCGGGTTTGGACCATGATCCTGGGCGTTGTTACGTCCGCCTTTACAGCTGTGCTGGTTGCGGTCAACGAACGCGTGGGCAACTATCATGACTCATTTGCCATCCTGATCACTGTTATTGTTGGTGCAGCGATGGTGCTCTCTCTTATTGGCTGGTTCCTTGTCAAAGAAAAGCACAGTGTGCAGGAAGAAAAGGCAGAGTCGGTAAAGTTTAAGGACTTCTTTCTTCTGTTCAAAGAGAACAAGCCGATGGTGGTCTACTATTTGAAATGCGTCTTTTCCGGTTTTATCTGGTCCCTTATTTTTGCCACACCTGCGTATTACATAAAATGGGGATTCTGCACGGATTTGGCCACCGGCGTCACAGACATGGAGCAGTATGGTGTCCTCAACGGCATTTCTTCCATGATGATGCTCGTACCACTCCTGTTTGGTGCAGTTATTGGCCGTCCGCTCTTGAAACTCTTTAAGAACAACCCGATCAAAATGACTTGTTTCCTTCTGATTGTGCAGTCTGTCGGCGGGGTGGTCCTGTTTATTACCCAGATGGCGGGCCTGCTTACGAATATTCCTGCGCTGTTCTTCATTACCCTGTTCATCATGGCAGTGGGGGTGGGAAGCGACTTTGTCCCGCAGTCCATGGTGGAAATGGAGATTATGGACTACAACATTTATAAAACCGGCAAGGATCGTTCCGCTTTGACAATGGTTGTCGGCAGCTTCATTGTCAAAGCCCAGGCGGCGCTTTCGGCTGCAATTATTGGCGCTGTGCTCATGGCAATCGGCTACAACGTTGATCCCGTCACCTCCGAATACATGGGGGAACTGTCGCAGATCCCGACCATGCTCAATTGGTTTATCGTTATCATGGGCCTTGTTCCTGCCATCCTCGGTGTATTGTCGGCTTTGATCCTGCGGGCATACCCGATCAAGAACGATGAGCGCCGAAAAATCCGGGAATGCCTGAATCGCTGTAGTGCTGGGTAAGGCTCATTCCTCCGCAATATGTCGGCGGTATTCCAATGGGGTGAGACCATACTCACGCTGAAACACTTTGTAGAATTGCGTTCTGTTCTCATAGCCCAGTGATGCCGCGATCTGGCAGACCGGCAGCTCTGTGTTTCTCAGAAGCCGCGCCGCCTCGGCCATCTGTACCTTTTGACAGTACGCTTTAAGTGTGTATCCGGTGTTTGTCTTGATGATGCGGGATATATGCTCGCAGGAGTAGTTGAGTGCCTCCGCCAGATTGGTCCGGTGGATAGCCCCGTGGTGGGCTTCAATCAGCTTCTTGACCTGTTCCACCGCCAGCAGTTCTTGACTGTGCCTCAGCGAAATGTGTGTTGCTTTGTATATGTCAGGATTCTCTAGGGCGGCAAACAGCCGGAGCAGAGAGGAATAAACGTCAAACTGATATCCGATCCGCTTGACCGAGAAAGCACGAATCAGTTCCTGGGTGAGCTGTGGGATCGTATCTGCTCCTAAAAGGGTGAAGTCCAGGTAGTCCTTTTTATAGGCGGCACGTTCCGACAGGTTGTCGCTGAAAAACTGATTGAGAATGCTTTTGTACTGAAAGGGTGGTGGAAATGATTTGGGCCACTGTGTCAGCAGAGAGGCATTGATGCCGATGTAAACGATATCCGCGTTCGACATATCTGTTTCGCGATGCATAGTGTTTCGATTGAGGAGACAAAGGTTTCCCTGCGTATAGGTGGTCTCGGCCCCTTCGATCATCACCCGGACGTGGCCCCGCTGCACATACATCAGCTCAAAAAAATTATGTTTGTGCATGTAGGTCTCATGAAAGAATTCGTGTTTGTTTGGGGTGTGAACGCAAAAGGACCATGCATCCATATAGTTGGAAAACAAGTATTCCTGAGGTTTCTGGATGCTGGTTACGATCGACAACGGAGAAAAATAGTCCCGTTCGGCCGTATGGTTGCGAAGATAGTTCGGACCATGGCTGCCGGTCTGGTTCCGCATTTCATCAATGCTGTCAAAAAACAGGTGTTCCATGCGAGCATCCCCCCTTTATGGCAGTATAGCATGGAATTGAGTATTTTTGAAGGAGGAAGTATCTGTGAAACGGCAATGCTATAACCCCTATCTTCCCAGTTGGGAATACATCCCGGACGCTGAACCGAAAGTGTTTGGTCAGCGGCTGTACATTTATGGGAGCCATGATCTCTTTGGTGCCAAGGAATACTGTGAGGGCGATTACGTATGCTGGTCGACCCCGGTAGACGATCTTTCCGACTGGCGGTATGAAGGCGTAATCTTTAAAAAGCAAGATACGCCGTGGAATAAAAAGAACCAGTCCTACTATGCACCGGATGTGGTGCGCGGCACAGACGGACGGTACTACCTTTACTATTCGGTGGCCAATACGTCGATCACATCGGTCGCTGTGTGTGACAAACCTGCGGGGAAATACCAATATTTGGGCGATGTTCACTTCCCGGACGGGCGAGTCTACGGCTCAAAGCCGGAAGATTGGTTTATGTTTGACCCAGCCGTTCTGGTTGATGATGACGGGCGGGTGTTTCTCTACGTGGGTAGCGGGCAGAAATCCAATGGACAATTCGGCCACGAGATCAAGGGGCTGTTTGTGATGGAACTCAGCTCTGATATGCTGACCATCATCAGCGAACCAACCATCATCATGCCGGCGGATTTTGATCCCAAGAAGCCGAACTATTGGGAAGGACCCTCTATCCGTCACATCGGTGAGTGGTATTATCTGGTCTATCCGGCCACGGACATCACCGGTCTCAATTACGCGATGAGCCTGTTCCCCGACAAGGGATTTATCCACAAGGGACCGATCCATTCCTCAAGCGATATCGGTCTGGAGGGAAGAAAGCTCATGAATGCGGCATATCCGATGGGGAACAGCCACGGCGGTATGGTATGTGTCCACGGGCAATGGTATATATTTGACCACCGAACGACCAATGGCGCCAAACGAAACCGGCAGGCGGTAGCCGAGCCCATTGAGATCCGTGCGGACGGGACCATCCGCATGGTGGAGTCCACGAGCTGCGGATTGAATGGCGGCCCTTTGAAGGGAATCGGGACCTATCCGGCCTACATTGCCTGCGTCCTGCACCATGCCGGAACGTTTGGTCTGCGCAACCCGATGGGCGGACCCGAGATCACCCAGGATGGTCCGGACTACGAGCCACCGGAGCCCGGGGAACGGGAAGTGACCATAGAGACCGAGAGGTCGGCACCAAAGGCGTATATTTCCAAAATGAAGAATGGCAGTATTGCCGGCTTCCGATATTTTGATCTGAATGAAAGCACCCACATTGCTGTAACGGTTCGCGGCGCAGGCGGCGTGCTGGAACTCTTACCTGGGGAAAAAGGCCCTGTCATAGCATCCATTCCTATTGCCGGGACAGCCGACTGGACAACCGCCGGAGTAAAATTCAACGCCAGACGTTTGGCGTTGGAGAGTCGGCGCCCCATTGATTCCTGCCCGCTGTATTTCCGGTATAAGGGAAAGGGAACGCTTGACATCTTGAGTATTACGTTGGCATAAAGGGGGATAACGATGGACTGGACACCAATTTGGCATCAAGCCGCGGCCCCTGCCTTTGCGATGGGCTTTTTGGCGGGCAAGAAAAAAACAGTGGTGTATTCTGTGATATCCCAGGTTTCGGGCGAGAAACTTCGGGTCCGCTTCTCCAACCACTATGGAAAGAAACCCTACACCATTGGGGGACTGACCGTGTGGGCACATGGAGAGATGCATACCGTCACACGGGACGGCAGCCGTGTTTTCACGGTCCCCGCGGGGGAAAGCTGCTATTCGGATGAGTTGACGCTCCCGGTGACGATGGGGGAAGAGCTGGAAATCAGACTCTACTATGCATCCAAGGTCATGGACAGCAATATGATCGAGGAAAATGCGGTAAGCTACCCGGGAAATCATACGGCGGACAGAGAGCTGCCCCCGCCCCGGCGGGAAAGATATATGGAACAGTACAACCTTTATGAAGCGATTCCCGGGATGGATCAGATCGAGGTGTTTACCGGTCAGCCTTCCAAAATCATCGTGGCGTTCGGGGACAGTATAACGGCTATGAACCGCTGGGTAAAACCGTTGCAAAGGCGTCTGTTCGATGCGTATGGCGGTGACTACGCACTGATGAACGCCGGAATCGGCGGGAATTGTCTGCTTTATGATGTCCCGGGCCTGATGGGAGCTTCCTACGGGGAGAAAGGGGTGTCTCGCTTTGAGCGTGATGTACTCCGTTTTTCAGAACTCTGCGGAGTGATTTTTGCGTTGGGGGTCAATGATGTGGCCTACTATTCCCAAAAGACAGGGGCGGTCATCTCGCTGGAACAATATTGTTCGGCCGTAACCGATATTGTGGATCGGCTTCATAAGGCCGGTGTCCGGGTGATTGCCCAGACTCTTCCGCCCCGCACCGGTTTTGTGAAAAAAGGGTATACCCGGGAGATGGAGGCGCTGAGAGTCCGCATCAATGGATGGATCAGAGATAGCGCGCTGTTCGATTATGTGCTTGATGCGGATGCACTGCTGCGCGATCAGAAGAATCCTTCGTTCACCGACGAGCGTTATCACCAGGGGGACCACCTGCACCCGAATCAGGCCGGAGGAATGCTGCTGGCGCAGGCGTATGATTTGCAAAAGCTGACAGGGGAGGTGTAGGCATGGGGAAAAAGTATTTCACGCTCAGCTTTGATGATGGACTGGAACAGGACAAACGGGTGATCCGGCTCATGAGGCAATACGGGCTCAAAGGAACCTTCAACCTCAATGCCGGCCTGTTTGGCACTCGCGGCGAGGTGAAGGGGCTTGGAACCTTCTCTTTTCAGGATTGCCCCGAAGGCGTAAAGCACAAGTGGCCATTTTCCTATGTGCAGCACAACCGGATCCCACTGGATGAGGTGTGCCAGGTCTATGAGGGAATGGAGATTGCCACCCATGGCTTCCGGCATGAACCGCTGGGGGCTGTCAGCGAGGATGAAATGCGCGCATCGGTGGATGCGGACAAGGCCGCGCTGGAAAAAATCTTCGGCACCACGGTCGTGGGGCACGCCTATGCGCAGGGTTCAACCTCGCCGGCTGTCCAGGCGTATCTGAAGGCGCAGGGGTATCAATATGCCAGAGTGGTCTTTCCCACCGGCGGCTTTGCGTTCCCGGATGATCCGATGAACTTTCGGCCTTCCTCCTCGCTTATTCTGAAAAATGCCGTGAAGCTGGTGGAGCGCTTCAAACGTGAGGAACCCGGAGAAAAGGATCTGCTGTTGTTCCTGTGGGCACACAGTTATGAAATGGACTACGAAAAGGGGAACGCCAGTTGGTATGCTTTGGAGCGGCTTTTTGAATCGATCGCAGGCCGAAGCGATATCGTGTATTGCACAAACAGCGAAGCGTTCGCGCATATTTAAGGAGAGCAGGAAAGTGAAAAAGAAAGATTTTAACCGAGGTTGGCTATTTGGCGCCGTGGGAAAGGAACAGTCTATGCAACCGGTCACGCTTCCCCACGATGCCATGCTGTACGAGAAACGTTCAAAGGATGCGGCAACAGCGGGAGCGTGCGGATACTTTCCCGGCGGGGCCTATGTCTACGTCAAACGGATTCTTGTGCCTGAAACGTGGCGGACACAGTCCGCTGTACTGGAATTTGAGGCGGTTTATCAAAACGCGCAGGTGTTCGTGAACGATGCGCTTGTGGCTGAACAGCGGTACGGGTATACCAACTTCTTTGTGGTGCTGGACCCACAACTGAAGTATGGCGAAGAAAATGAGATCAAAGTGATCGCGGACAACTCGTCGGTACCCAATTCCCGTTGGTATTCCGGTAGCGGAATTTATCGCAACGTAAACCTCTTCCTGGGCGATAAGAGTCATATCCGCCCGGATGGACTGCTCGTCTCCACTTCCGGAAACGATGCGGCCCATGTGAAAGTTTCGGTCACCGGTGGTGATACGGTCAGAGTCTCTATTCTGGATGGTGAAAAGGTGGTAGCGCAGGCCGAATCTGCGGTCAAGGAAGGCACTGCATCGGCGGACATTCCCGTTTCCCAGCCGCGGCTTTGGGACGCGGAACATCCCGAACTGTACCGGTGCAGAGCGGAACTGTTGAAAAATGGTGAGATGGTGGATGAGGCGGACGCCTGGTTTGGATTCCGTACCCTTAGCTGGAGCACCAGAGGATTTTTTGTAAACGGCAAGAAAACGCTGTTCCGTGGCGCCTGCGTCCACCACGACAATGGTATTCTGGGCGCATGCTCTTTTGAGGATGCCGAGTTCCGCCGTGTCCGTCTGCTCAAGGAAGCCGGTTTCAACGCGATACGTTCCGCCCACAACCCTGCCTCCAAGGCGTTGTTGGATGCCTGTGACCGGCTGGGTCTGTACGTCATGGATGAATTCTGCGACAACTGGCTGGTACATAAAAACCCATACGACTATGCGGACCAGGATTTTCGCGCATGGTGGCAGCGGGATCTCACAGCTATGGTCATCAAAAACTACAATCATCCCAGTGTGGTCATGAACTCTATCGGAAATGAAATCTCCGAACTGGCTATGTCCGAAGGACAGGAGTACTGTAAAAAATTGGCAGTCCTGGCACGAAAGCTGGACCCGGACAAAGCAGTGACGATGGGAGTCAACCTGATGCTGTGCAGTATGTCGGCCAAGGGCGGCGGCATATACGGCAACAAAAAGAATGGGAAAGAGAATAAAAACGGCAGTCAGACGATGGACAACGTTCCCACCAGCGCCTTCTTCAACATGCTAATGAACCTGGCCGGGGGTATGATTGAAAAAATGGCCGCCAAACCTGCCGCGGACGATGCCACAAAGGTGAGTTTCTCTTATCTGGATATTGGCGGTTACAACTACGCCGCGTCCCGATACGAGAAGGACGGTACGCTCCATCCCGACCGCGTCATTGTCGGGTCCGAGACCCTGCCCAAGAACCTGTATCATAACTGGCAACTGGTGAAAAAACTCCCCTATGTCATCGGCGACTTTATGTGGACGGGCTGGGATTATCTGGGGGAGGCGGGCATCGGTACCGTCCGTTACAAAAGTTTCAAAAATCCCGGTCAGGATGCGCCCATCATCTCCGCCGGCTGCGGCGTGATCGACATTTGCGGAAAGCTTCGCCCCGAGGTGCAGTGGAACCGGCTGATCTGGGGGCTGGACCATACCCCTGGCATCGGCGTAGAACCGTTTACCCATGCAGGGGAGACCGGCTCTGTATCCATGTGGCGTAACACAGACGCAGTGGCAAGCTGGTCCTGGGCCGGCTGTGAAGGCAAAAAAACCAAGGTCACGGTCTACTCTGACGGCGAAACGGCGGAACTCATTGTCAACGGGCATTCCTATGGCCGGAAAAAGACGAAGGAATACAAGGCTGTCTTTAAGCGCGTTGTCTATGAGCCCGGTACCATCACCGCAATCAGCTACGATGGCGAGGGAAAAGAACAGAGCCGGACTTCCATGAAGACGGCTGCAGGGGCTACCGAACTGCGTGTGGTGGCTGACCGGAGCACCTTGCAGGCAAAAACGCAGGATTTGGCCTACATCAGCATTGACCTGACGGGGGCGGATGGCACCACAAAATCTTCTGAGGATACTGCGGTCACGGTGGAGGTTGACGGTGCCGGGAAGCTGCTGGCCCTTGGTTCTGCACGGCCCAACATGGGGGAGAACTTTTTCTCCGATACCCACACGACCTACTACGGCAAGGCATTGGCCGTGGTCCGCGGCGGCGATGTCCCCGGAAAGGTTACGGTTACGGTGAAGGCAAAAGGCCTGCGGGCCAAAACGCTTGAATTGGAAGTGATCTGAGAAAAGGGCATAGGCCAGACGGCAGATTCCGATGTCTCACCAAAAAGACTGCAACAATCGTTGCAGTCTTTTTCTACGTGATCTACTTCATAGATTTTGCGGGAAATTCACATTCTTCCGGAAGAGGGAACATCGGCTACGCTATGAAGCGACCTTTAGAGCCTGTGTGTGCCAGCAGATAGCATTCGTGTTCTTCCGTCCGGAAGGTGAATGTGTGCTGTGATATTGGTGGGAATGGTGAATTCGTAGGTGACCGTATCTCCTTCATACCGCCAGCCGCTTTCGATTCGGCCTGCAGGCGAATCATAAACAGCTTTGGCGTACCCCAGCGCTTTGTGCGGAGTGGGAGCAATGGTCAGTTGACCGTCCGTGAAGTGAATGCCGCAGACGCCCCCGAACAGCCAGCCGCAGATAGCACCGTAGGAGTAGTGGTTCAGGGATTCGTGTGGTTTGCCCTCGGCGTCAATGCCGGTCCAGGTTTCCCACACCGTGTTGGCGCCTTTGTTTACCTCATACAGCCAGCCCGGAGCCTCCGGCTGCAGCAGCAGGCGGTAAGCGGTATCAATGTAACCGTATTGGGCCAGCACACCGCACAGGAAGGGGGTGGAGAGAAATCCGGTGTTCAGATGGCAGCCGTTATCCACCACCATCTGGTTTAAAGTGGCGGCAGCCGCCCGGCTCTCCTCCTCACCCAGCAGGGCAAAGGCAATGGCCCGGACGTATTCACATTGGCGGTCCGAGTGAATGACGCCGTCCTCTGTGAAAGCTGCACGGTAGGCCTTTACGGCCTTATCGGCGGTAGCACGGTAAGCTTCGGCTTCTTCCTGCCGCCCCAGTACGGCCGCAATTTCGGCCAGCAACCGGCCGGAGTAGGCCAGGTACGCTGTACCTACGCTCTTGCGGGGATTGGCCATGGCCTGCATGGGTGTCACCCCGGGTTCGCACCACTCGCCGTAGTCCAGGCCGTTGAGCACCGTGTATTTGGCATACTCGCCACGCTGTTGCTCTTCCGTGGTCTGCTGGGCCCGGCCCAGCAAAAAGGCATACCACCGCTGCATCATCTCATAGTTATCGGCCAGTATGCGGCGGTCACCGGTGCGCTTATAGAGAGCGTAGGGCACCAAAATGGCGGCGTCCCCCCAACCGGCGGACATGCACAGCATGGGTGTCATATACCCGGGGCGGCTGTTGGGCGGGGCAATGTTGGCCATCCGTCCGTCAGGGTACTGGTTCAGGCGGCATTCCTTCAGCCACTTGGCAACCACCGGGTAGCAGTCCATCAGGGTCAGGCCGGTCTCAATAAAGACGCCCATGTCTCCGGTCCAGCCCGCCCGTTCCCGGGTGGGGCAGTCGGTAGGAATGTCGCAGAAGTTGCCTTTCTGGCTCCAGATGCTGTTGGCTACCAGCCGGTTTGCCGCTTTGTTCCCGCAGGTGAAAGAGCCGGTGACCGCCATATCGGAGTAGACTGCATGGGCGGTGAACACCGCCCCGGTCAGGTCTGCATCCGTCTCTACTTTGGCATACTGAAAACCCATGATGGTGAAGCTGGGTTTCCAGTGATTTACCCCTTCCTTGCAGATCAGTTCCAGCATCTGGGCGGTGCCGCCCTCTTTGTGGCGGCTGCGGTCCTGGAAGTTCTCCTGGGTGAAGTTGCCGTTTTCATCCAGCGTTTCACCACAGGTCAGCAGGACTTTCTGTCCCGCATGAGCGGTAAGGGTCATCTCCACATAGCCGGCAATGTTCTGGCCGAAATCCAGCACGGTTTCTCCGTTGGGGGCGGTGAACAGCCGCCCGGGAAACGCCTCCCGCTCCCGGATGGGAACCGTATTCATGCCGGTGACGGGCAGGGCATCGCGGTAGGTTTGTACTTCGTGCCAGCCGGAAAGGAGCCCTTCCAGCCGGGCGTCATACACTTCGCCCTGCTGTAAATCATTCTGGCGGATGGGGCCCTGCTGGGTAGCCTGCATGGTATCGTCCGAAACACAGACCACCTTGCCATTAACCTCCAACTGGAAGAGAACGCCCAGCGTATCGCCGAAGAGGTTGCGGTCACCGTCCACGCCGCTGGTGCTGCGGTACCAGCCGTCGCCCAAGGCAATCAGCAGCTCGTTTTCCCCCTCCCGCAGAAGAGCTGTCACGTCGTAGGTCTGGGCGCCCAGGTGCTTGTCAGCGGTAAAACTGCCGGGAGCCAGCACCATATCGCCCACCCGTACACCGTTGAGCCAGGCTTCGTACAGCCCTTTGGCGGTGATGTAAAGCCGTCCGCGACCGGACGGAGCGGTGAAGGTTTTTCGCAGATAGGAGGCCGGACGGTGAGGCTGGTAGGGCTCTGCCGCACCCTTGCCGGCGGCCTCTTTCTCGGCCTGCTTGCGCTCCCAGTTGGGGCGGGCAAAGGCGTTGATGGCGTCGTCACCGGGAATATCCAACGGTGCAGTCTCCGGGTCCACCCACAGCCCCTGCCAATCCCCGGTGGAAAGGCCCGTCTCAAACCAGGCCTCGCTCCAGGGGCCGGGACAGTTGTTTTCGTCCCACAGCCGGACCTTCCAGCTGCCCCGGACCCGGGCCCCTTCTACGGTGGGAGCATCGGCATGCATACTTTGGGTTGCCACCTTGCCGCTTTCCCAGACAAGGGCATCGTCTGCCGTCAGGTGGATCTCATAAGCGGTCTGGCGCAATCCGCCGGTGCATTGCCAGGATAAAAACAATGGGCCGCCATCCATTCCAAGAGGGGCCGTCAGATGATTGGTTTGAAGATTGGTTGCTTGCACGGTTCTGCAGTCCTTTCCCTTTCAGATTGTTTTCATTATAGCGAAAAAACAGGGACTATACGGGGTGATAATTTGGAATGTGGGGTGAATTTTCATGCAATATGAAGACTGTTGCAAATGAAAAGCCCGGGCAGCATTTTGAAAACAAAATGTGCCGGGCTCTTTGGGACGTGAGGATAACACGTTGGGGCACTTTATAGACAGGTTCGAGGCCGGAGGCTGCTCGTCAATTTATGCCAGACCATAATAAAGAGCAGCAGAGCAATGGCTGCACTGAACAGGTCGGTGGCGGCACGGGCAGCCGCCAGGCCGGGCAGCCCCAGCAGATGGTGGAACCCGTACAGGGCCGGAACCAGCAGCACGCCCTGGCGCAGGGCGGAAAGAAGGGTGGCACTGCCGGCATAGCCGGCGGCCTGCAGGAAATTGATGCCCAGATAGTACAGGCCCAGCAGCGGACTGCCTGCCAGCAGCCAGGGAAGCAGCTGGCGCGCCAGGGAAGCTGCCTCAGGATCGGATAAAAACAGTCCAATCAGCGGCCGCTGAGCCAGCAGGCAGAACAGAGCAAACAGGGTGCCAAAACCTACGGTCAGACCAAAACTTCTGCTCAGGACTGCCCGAAGCCGGGGGAGATTCCGTCCGCCCACATTATAGGAAAGCAATGGCTGCAATCCCATACAGATGCCCATCTGGACCAGGGTCACGACCATGGCGGATTTGTCGGCGGCTGCCATGGCAGCCAGGGCGTTGGTGCCGTAAGCAGCCAACAGACGATTGCTGAAACTGCCGGCCAGACCACTCAGCAGGCTGCTTACCCCATTGGGCAGGCCCAGGGTCAGGACCCGCCCCAGCCGGGAGGGGCAGCGCAGGGCATCGGCAGGTCGCAGACTCAGGGCATCAGAACGGCAAAGAATGTGGTGAAGGTAAAGCCCGCTGGCCACCAGATTGCCCAGCATGGTGGCTGCGGCAGCTCCGGCAATGTTCCAGCCGAAGGCCAGGATGAAAAGCGGGTCCAGCAGGATATTGGTAAGGCTTCCGGCCAGGTTGCCCACCAGTCCCCGGCGGATGGCGCCGTCTGCCCGCAGCAGGGTGGCTGCGGAAACTGAGAAGATCATGGCCGGGGCACCCAGAGCCAGGATGCGCAGGTAATGGGTAGCGTAAGGCAGGATCTCGGCATTGGTGCCCAGCAAATACAAAATCGGTTCACAGAACAGATTCAGTACCACGGCCAGGAGTACGCCGGTCAGAAGGCCACACCAACCGCAAAGGCTGGAAACGCATTGGGCGTCCTGACGGTCGCCAGCGCCCAAAGAACCGGCCACCACGGCACAACCGCCCATGCCCAGCACAGTGGCACCGGCAGAAGCCAGGGTGAAAACAGGCCCCACCACCGCCACCGCCGCGGTCAGGGCGGTATCCTGCAGCAATCCGATAAAAAACAGGTCGGTCATATTATAGATGATCATGACCAGAACCGACAGGACAGAGGGGCCCACCAGCGCACCGATAGCCTGCCAGACAGGCGCCTCTTTGAACAGCCGTTCGCTCTGCACAGAAAGTCCTCCTTTTAAAAGAACGCATGATGATTTTGTGAACACGTGTTGCTTTTTCTTCTGCCTTTCAGTATACTGAGGAAAAAGATCCGGCGCAATCAGCAATAGAGCGGCAGCTGTTGCTTTGTGCGACATAAAGCGTCTGGCTGTTGCAAAAAGGAGCACAAATATGAAAACTGATCCGCGTACCCGTTATACACGGGAGATCATCACCACCGCCTTCTGGCAACTTCTGCAGCAAAAGCCGATGGAGAAGATCACCGTCAAAGAGGTCTGTACCCTGGCGCAGATCAACAGGGGAACCTTTTACCGGCATTTCCGGGATTGTTATGATCTGATGGAACAGTTGGAGGAACAGGCCCTGGAACAGCTGGAAGCAGTCTTGGTGAGTACCCGAGACCGGGGCGTGCAGGCGGTTCTGCTTTCCATGCTGCAAAAGCTGCAGAGCGACGAGGATTTTCTGGCGGTTCTGGCGCGGCAGAGCCCGGACGACGCCTTTCTGCACCGGGTGGTGGGGTGCTGTTTTCACTATATGGACCTGCGGATGGACGCTGCAGAGCGCACCGGGGCGGATGACGGCTGGAGGGGAATGCAAAACACCTTTTTGTTTGCGGGGGCTTCCGGGGTGATGTCATACTGGCTGCACAGTGACCGGAAAGCGCCGCCGGAACAGGTGGCGGCGGCCATTGCGGCGCTGTGTGCCGGAGCGGCCGGCGTGGAGCCGCCAGCATATTCTCTGTAAAGAAGAAAACAGACAGCGAAGAAGTTCCTTCGCTGTCTGTTTTGATGTGCTGGAAAAAATAAGTCTCATCCACCCCTATACTCTACGGGCGTTTGTCCGGTCACTTCCTGAAAGATCCGGCTGAAATAGTTGCGGGTACTGAAACACAGGGCGGCAGCAATCTCCTGTACGGTCTGGTCGGTGCTTTTCAGAAGGACCTTTGCCCGCTCAATTTTGGCAAACTTGATGTAGTCACTGATGCAAAGCCCCGTTTCGGCCTTGAACTTATGGGTCAGGTAATATTCGGTATATCCCACCACGGCTGCCAGATCGGCGGCCCGGATCTTCTGGTCCAGATGCATCTCGATGTAATCCACACACTGCTGGACCGGACGGCTGAGCTTGGGATTGGTGCGGCATTTGTGTACCCGGCGGATAAAGTCATCGTACATCACCAGGCTCAGCGGATTCAGATCGTCCAGGGTTTTGGCGGACTCGGCAGTCTGGATATAACTGTCACCCAAAGCGTAGGCCTCCTCGGGAGAAAGCCCGCCCTCAATGGCTGCACGGCACACCAGAGAGGTGAACACGATCACCGAAATTTTGCTTTGCCGCAAGGCGTCATCGCTGTGTACCGGGACACCGGCACTCAAGGTCATGCTGTTGGACAGTGCCTGTTTGTAGTTCAGATCCCCGGTGCGTACCATCTGTAAAAGACCTTGTTCTGCCATCCAGACCTTGTGGCGGTCATGGGCAGGGGTATAGGTCGGATCATAGACTTTGGGCGGAGTTTCGCTGTTGATATCACTGATTTCCAGGTGGATTCCCGTCAGACAATAGTGCATCATCAAGGTGTACCGGTGCAGGATGGTATTTTGCAGTACAGGAACTTTGGCCAGGACCTGCTGCAGATGCATCGTCCAGGAAACACTGGTTTCCAGATGGCTGTAATAGCGCAGACCCTGTTCAATTCCTCGCATGGAAACATCCTGATAGAAGACAGGCCCCATTACCCAGGCACGTTTCAGCTCTCCGTTTTTCTTTTCAAAAGCGGCCGCCCACAGGATTCCCAGGGCGGTTCCCAGCGTAATGGGGGTATCATGGGCGGCGCCGTATTCCATCATCTGCTGTTTGCAGCCGAACAGGCCAAAAATACCGGACAGGAAGGCTTCGTCCGGGCAGTTGCTGCGCAGCAGGTTTCCCTTTTCGTCGTAACACCAGGTGAAAATCGGGCCGCCGCACTGTACCAGCTCTGCCAGCAATGCCATGCTCTGAAAAACTTCCATCGGAATCACCTCGCTTGCCGTTATTATACCATGAAAAACGGGCTGCCGTACAGACAGCCCGTTCCGGATTTATTCGCCAGCGTAACTGCCCAACACTGCCAGACTGGGCTTGGGCGTGCGGGCCATGGTGGTTCGGTCCACGGCAATCAGCCCGAAGTTCATGGCAAAACCTTTCTGCCACTCAAAATTGTCCATCAGGCTCCAGTGGAAGTATCCCTTCACCGGCAGACCGTCGGCTACACAACGCTGTACCCCGGCCAGGGCTTGCTCGATAAAAGCTGCCCGACGAGTGTCATCGGCGGTGGCAATGCCGTTCTCGGTGACAATCAGGTCTCCGTGGAAGTCCTTGGCTACCTTGCGCAGCACATGTTCCAGGGCCTGGGGATAGAATTCATAGTCCATTTGGGTCAGTTCT
Source organism: uncultured Gemmiger sp. (assembly GCA_959018215.1). Lineage (GTDB taxonomy): Bacteria > Bacillota > Clostridia > Oscillospirales > Ruminococcaceae > Gemmiger. Next base: position 7,898 of record CAUEKL010000006.1, on the reverse strand, counting down.
GCACCTTCGGGGGCGGGCAGCTGGCCGGTGGGGCCGTACAGAGTACGGGTGTAGTTCTGCACGCCCAGAAAGTCGTCTCCCTGAATATGGGGCAGGTAGTGGGTAAACTCCTCATTCCAGGCCGCCTCGGCAAAGGGTTCTCCGCCCGATTGGGCCTGCAGGTCATGGAGAGAAAGGGTCAGGCCCACCTTTACATGTGGGCAGATGGCCCGGATGGCCTCCCGGGCGGCGGTGTGGGCGCGCATAACCAGCAGATCTCCTTCGGGGGTACGCTCGCTGACAAAGATTTTGGGCTGCGGGTCCCCAAAGACACCGGCGTTTTCAGCGGCGGCATATTTCATGTTTTCCATCATCTTCTGGAAATTCATGCCCACCTGCACGGTACCCTCGGCGGATTTGCCAGCAGCGGCAGCGTTCCTGGCCGCCTGTTCGGCCATCAGCCGGAACCGCTTGGAGATGGCTGCCAGCTGCAGCCCCATGTTGGCTTCGTTGATGGTGCAGACATAGTGCAGCGCATCGCCCAGCTGTTCCATTACATACGTGACATACCGCTTGAAATAGGAGATGGTGGACTCGGCCTCCCAGCCGCCTTTGGCGATCAGCCACCTGGGGCTGGTGAAATGCAGCAGGGTCACTACCGGCTCTACCCCATGGGCCTTACAGCAGGCAATAACCCGGCGGTAATGTTCCATTTCACCGGCATCAAACTTTCCTTCCTCCGGCTCGATACGCGCCCACTCAATGGAAAAGCGGTAGGCGTTGAGTCCGGCTTCGGCAAGCAATCGGATATCTTCCTCATATCGATTATAATGGTCACAGGCGATGCCGCTGGGTTCGGCAAAGCTGGAGTGGGGCAGCTGTTCCTGGGCCCAGTAGTCGGAATGGATGTTGTTTCCTTCCACCTGGTGGGCCGCAGTGGCAGCACCCACCAGAAATCCTTTTGCAAATTTCTGCATGGATAATCCTCCTTTTATTATCGAGACGCCAAAGTCCATTTGCTTGTCCGTATCATACCATACCTGTCGGATTCTTATGGTGTAAAAATTGAAAATAAGGGGTAAAAAATAGATTATACAGGGAAATTACATGAATAATTGCACCGATTTGCTGAAAATTGACTCTTTCTTGCGATGGCGGTCTGCTATAGTGAGAGTACAAACAAAACCGTTGCACACTTTTAAGGAGGAAAAACCGTATGGCAAAAAAACATCTCAGCGCCAGCGAAATCGACGGCGTCCAGTACCGCCGCGCCAAGCTCTGGCAAATTATCTGCTACGCCTGCAATGGCCTTGTGGGTATGAGCGTTTACTCTCTGATTGGTATGGCCAGCTATTCGGCCAGTATCGGGTACGGCATCACAACCGCCGCAGTGGGCATTATCCTGACCTGCTCCCGTATTCTGGACGCGATCACCGACCCACTTCTGGCCTTTGTGTATGACCGGGTCAACACCCGATTCGGCAAGCTGCGTATTTTGCTGGTGGTTGGCTATCTCATTGAGGCGGCTGCCCTCTACGGTATGTTCACCGGCTTCTCTTCCAAAGGATTGGGTCTGCCGGTCTTTGTTTTGCTCTATGTGGGCTACGTCATTGGCTACACCGTCACCAACATGACAGCCCAGACCATCCCCGCCATCATGACCAACGACCCCACCCAGCGCCCCACCATCGGCGTCTGGACTACCGCTTTCAATTATCTGGTGCCCATGGCCATGTCCATGGTGATGAACGTAGTGCTGCTGCCTATGTTCGGCGGCCAGTACAACCAGGCCTTCCTCTCTGCTGCCTGCGCCATCACGCTGGTCGTGGCCGCAGTGGGCACCCTGCTGGTCTGCCTGGGCGTATCCTCGTACGACAAGCCCGAAACTTTTCTGGGAACCAAGAAGTCTGAGCCGCTGAAAATGGGGGATATTATCGAAGTGCTGATGCACAACAAACCTCTGCAATGCTACATTGCCTCCAACGCCTCGGACAAATTGGCCCAGCAAGTGGCCAGTCAGGCCGTCATCAACACCCTGTTCAACGGCATCATCATCGGCAACATGGGCCTGGCCACCATCCTGACGGTCATCAGCATGGTGCCCTCCATCTTCTTTGCAGCCTTTGGTGCCAAATATGTGGGCAAGCACGGCAGCAAGAAGGGAATTGTGACCTGGACATATGTCAGCATGGCCATCACGGTGGTATTGGTGGTCTTTTTCCTGTCCATCGACCCGACTCGAATTGGCGTCATAGGCAGTTCTGAAATGATCATCAATACAGTACTGAACCTGTTGCTCAACGGTTCCAACATGTGCATTACTACCTCCAATACCTCTTACATGGCCGATGCTATCGACTTTGAGCTGGATCGCTCCGGCCGGTACATCCCGGCGGTGGTTTCCGGCACTTACAGCCTGGTGGACAAGCTCATTACCTCCTTCGCGGCGGTCATTGCTACCGGTGCTGTGGCGCTGCTGGGTTACACCACCACCATGCCTCAGCCCACCGATCCCTGCACCACCTCCATCTTCTGGATGGCCATGTTCCTCAAGTTTGGCCTGCCCATCATCGGATGGATCATTACCTTGGTGGCTATGCGCGACTGCCCTCTGACCAAGGAAGAGATGGTCCATGTACAGAAGCGCATCGCTGAAAAGAAAGCCGCTGCCCGGGCCGAGCTTTTTGCCGAACAGTTGAAGTAAACCCACACAAAAACCGAAAGGGTTTGCCCCTTTCGGTTTTTGCCCTAAGACCAGAGAAGGAGTGTTTTCCATGAGTGAAACGATCGTATTGAATACAGGCTGGACCTTCACCAAGGAGGAACACAGCGAACCCGTGACCCTGCCCCACACCTGGAATGCGGTGGATGGGCAAGACGGCGGAAACGATTACTACCGTGGCAGCTGTACTTACGCCCTTCAGCTGCCGGCTATCCGGCTGCCGGAAGGCGGCCGGGCGGTGCTGCAGTTTGACGGCGTAGCTATGACAGCGGTGGTCAATCTGAACGGGCAGAAGGTGGCCGAGCACAAGGGCGGGTATTCCACCTTCCGGGTGGATATCACCGATGTGCTGCAGGACACAAACAACCTCACCGTCGAGGTGGACAACAGCGACAACGATACCGTCTACCCCCAGAAGGCGGACTTCACCTTCTACGGCGGCATCTACCGGGATGTGACGCTGCACATTTTACCCGCCGCCCACTTTGCTATGGAGGAAAACGGGGCGGTGCCGGTGAAGGTGACCCCGGTGGTCACCGACCTGGCAACCCGCCGCTGCGAGGTGACGGTGGAGGCCCTTGTGGTGGACGCCGACAGGGTGCGCTTTGCCCTGGATGGCCAGGAAATGAGCGCTCCGGTGGAGAACGGTACCGCCAAGGCTGTTTTCACGCTGGAAAATGCCCGTCTGTGGAACGGTTTGGACGACCCGTATCTGTACACCGTCACTGCCAGCCTCGATAACGGCGAAACGCGGTCCGCACGGTTCGGCTGCCGCAAATTCGAGATCGACCCGCAAGAGGGCTTCTTCCTTAATGGCCGCTCCTACCCGCTGCGGGGCGTTTCCCGCCATCAGGACCGTAAGGGGGTGGGCGTTGCCATCACCAAAGAGATGATGGAGGAGGACCTGGCCCTGATTCTGGAAATGGGCGCCAACACCATCCGGCTGGCCCACTATCAGCACGCCCAGGCCTTCTATGACCTGTGTGACGAGAAGGGCCTGGTCATCTGGGCCGAGATTCCCTACATCACGATGCACATGCATAATGGCCGGGCCAACACCCTGACCCAGATGGAGGAGCTCATCGTCCAGAATTACAACCATCCCTGCATCGCGGTGTGGGGGCTTTCCAACGAAATCACTGCTGCCAGCCCGGTGAATGAGGAACTGCTGGAAAACCACCGTGCTCTCAACGACCTGGCCCATCGTCTGGATCCCACCCGGCCCACTACCATGGCCAACGTCTTTATGCTGGAAATCACCAGCCCCATTTTGGAAATCCCTGATGTGAACAGCTATAACCTCTATTTCGGTTGGTACCTTGGCGAACTGGACCAGAACGACGACTTCTTTGACGAATACCATGCCAAGTATCCCGACCGGTGTATCGGCTTCAGTGAGTATGGTGCCGATGCCAACCCCGCCTACCAGACTTCCGCCCCCGAACGGGGCGATTATACCGAGACATACCAATGCGTCTATCATGAGCACATGGCAAAAATGATTGCGGAACGTCCCTGGTTGTGGGCCACTCACGTCTGGAATATGTTTGACTTTGCCGCCGATGGCCGGGACGAAGGCGGCAAGAACGGCGAAAACCAGAAAGGGCTTGTCACCTTTGACCGCAAGATCAAAAAGGATGCCTTCTACCTTTACAAGGCATACTGGAGCAAGGATGCCTTTGTGCACACCTGCGGCAGCCGGTATGTGGACCGGGCCGAGGATGTCACCGAAGTGAAGGTCTACTCCAACCTGCCGGAAGTGGCTCTCTATGTGGATGGAAGGCTGCAGGAGACAAAGCAGGGGGATAAAGTGTTTACCTTCCGGGTGCCCATTACCGGCAAACATTCCATCGAGGCCCGGGCAGGCGGCTATTCCAGTGTGATTCTGGTGAACCGGGTGGATACCCCCAACCCGGCCTACGCCATGGCCAACCGGCGGGAAGTAACCAACTGGTTCGACGACGAGCTGGACGAGACCTGCTGGAGCGTCAAGGACAACATGGCCGCTGCTATGGCCGATGCCAAGGTGGGCCCCATCCTCAAGCAAATCGGTGATAAGGCCGCCGCCTCCCGGGGGGATGTAGCGGCCGCCGTCAAGGACAACCCGGCTCTGGTGGCTATGATGCAGCGGGCCATGCAGCGGATGACCATTGAGGGCATGCTCAGGCAGGCCGGCACCGACATTGAGGATATTAAGCAGCTCAACCGTGTGCTGCAGAGCATTTCTAAGGAGTGAACACCATGAAGCAGACCTACTGTAATCCCCTGGATTTGGGTTACCGCTACCAGCATATGAAGGAAGGTTCCCGCGTTGAGGGCTTCCGGGAGGGCGCTGATCCTACGCTGGTGTTTTTCAAGGAGAAATACTACCTGTTTGTCTCTATGTCGGCGGGGTTCTGGTACTCCGACGACCTGCTGCACTGGGAATTCCACCCCGACCCGGGGCTGTTGATCTACGACTATGCCCCCGATGTACGGCAGGTGGGGGAGTACCTGTATTTCTGCGCCAGCCGCAAGGGGAAAAACTGCCCGATCCTGCGTTCCAAGGACCCTTTGTACGAACCCTTTGAGCAGGTCAGCGCGCCCTTCGCCTTCTGGGATCCCGACCTGTTCCGGGACGATGACGGCCGGGTATATCTCTACTGGGGCTGCTCCAATACCACCCCCATCTGGGGCGTGGAGATGGACCCCAAAACCATGACCCCCATCGGGGAAAAGAAGGAACTGATCTTCGGGCAGGAAGAGTCCCTTGGTTACGAGCGCCCCGGCGACAATGGGGTGGTGGACCGGGAGGCCAGTGTGGTGTACCAGGCGCTGAAACAGCACTACAATCCCGCCACCGGCAAACTGGAATTTCCTCCGGAGATGCAGCACATCCCCGGCATGAGCACCGACGACCTGGCTGCCATGTTCTTCGCGGTGGGCAAGCCCTACATCGAGGGTGCCTACATGACCAAGCACAACGGCACCTACTACCTGCAGTATGCCTGCCCCGGCACCCAGTACAACACCTACGCCGACGGCGTCTATACGTCGGATTCTCCGCTGGGACCCTTCACCCTGCAGACCTCCAACCCCTTCTCAGTGGTGCCCGGCGGATTCATGACCGGTGCGGGCCACGGCAGCACCATCGCAGACCAGTACGGCAACTACTGGCATGCCGCCACCATGCGCATCTCGGTCAACCACGACTTCGAGCGCCGGGTGGGGCTGTTCCCGGCGGGGTTCGACCGGGACGGAGTGTTGTATTGCAATCAGAATTTTGCCGATTATCCTCATCGCATCCCGGCGGGCCCCTTTGATGCCGCAAACTGGCAGCCGGAATGGATGCTGCTGAGCTACCGCAAGCCGGTCACGGCTTCTTCCACGGCAGCGGGCAGCAACCCGGCCCTGGCGGTGAACGAGACCTGCCGGGACTGGTGGAGTGCGGGCAGCGATGCCCCCGGGCAGTGGCTCTGCGTGGACCTGGAAAAAGAACAGGACATCCGGGCCATTCAGGTGAATCTGGCCGATGAAGGTGTGGTGGTGGACTTTCCCGCCGATAGTTACGGGGATGCCCGCAAGACCCGGCACATTGAACTGCAACCGCAGATTTCTCGTTATACGGTGGAAACCAGCCTGGATGGGGCCACCTGGACCGCCCGGGAAACGGTGGCCCGGGAATGTTCCAACGGATATTATGAATACCCTGAAGGCATCCGTGCCCGGTATGTGCGGGTGACGGGCGGCGAGCTGCCCTACGGTCAAACCCTGCGCATCAGCGGGCTGCGGGTGTTCGGCAACGGGGACGGGGACAAACCCGCCCGGGCCCGGGCCTCCGCTGTGCGGGTCAGTCCGCTGGACGGCAAGGTGCACTGGCAGCATCTGGAAGATGCGCAGGGCTGCAATGTGCGCTATGGCATTGCTCCCGACAAACTCTACCACAGCTGGCTGGTTTATGGTGCCGACGAGGTAAACCTGTCCACCCTCATGGCCGGTCAGGAGTGTTATGTCTGTGTGGACAGCTTCAACGAAAACGGCATCACCACCGGCGAAATCATCAAAATGGAGGGGTGAACCATGCCCAAAAAGGCAGTCCAGCAATTTATGCTGGGAACGGTACTGAACAATGAAACCCAGGCCCGGGAAACGCTGGCCGCCCTCAAGAATGCCGGGTACGACGGTATCGAGCTGTGCGGGTTTATGATTCATCCCATCGGGTTCATGGTCAAGTTGCTGACCAAGGCCGCCGGTATGCCGGTGGGCAAGGGGGGCAATTTGGACTGGCACAAGCTGGTACAGGAGGCGGGCCTGTCAGTGGTCAGCCTGCACACCGACCTGGGCAGCCTGGAACGTGACCCGAAAGCGGTGGTACAGGAGGTCCAGAGCTTCGGGAGCAAGTATGTGGTCATCACTGGCATGTATCGGTTTGACTACGGGAACGAAGCCGCCGTGCGCGAGTTGGCCTCCCGACTGAACAAAGCAGGGAAGGCCCTCCGGCAGGAGGGCGTGGAGCTGCTCTACCACAACCATAACTGTGAGCTGCGCCGGGTAAATGATCAAAAACGTGCCTATGACATTTTGCTGGAGGAGACCGATCCCCGGTTTGTGAACTTTGAGTTCGACAGCTACTGGTTTACCGAGGGCGGCGCCAACGCCCTGGCCTGGATGCAGCGGCTGGGCCATCGCATGAAGCTGTGGCACATCAACGACCGGGGCAGTCGAGTGCAGGGCCCTGCCGTGACCCCCATCCTGAAAACCGACAGCATGGAACTGGGCACCGGCAACATGGACTTGGACAGCCTGCTAGAACAGGCCCTGCAGGCCAACGTGGACGCGGTGATTCTGGAGAGCCACCGCAACTGGATCGACGGCAGCCCGGTGAAAAGCGCGCAGGTCAGTGCGCAATTTCTGAACCGGATTCCGGAATAAAATCGAAGAAAAGGCAGAGTGAAACGAGCGAAGGGAGAAATACCAATGAAAGCTACTTTTGAAAGCGTACAGGGCAAAGTTGCCGTTGTGACCGGCGCAAGCAGAGGCATTGGGGAAGCAATTGCACGCGCTTTTGCCGCCAACGGTATGAAGGTTGTGCTGGCCGCACGCAGTGAGGAACAGGGTCAGAAGGTGGCAGGTGAGATCGTTGCGCAAGGCGGCGATGCCGTTTTTGTCCGTACGGATTGCAGTGATCCCGCACAGATCAAGGCTCTGGTAGAGAAAG
>CAUEKL010000005.1 GCA_959018215.1 uncultured Gemmiger sp. | reverse complement strand
TTTTCAGCTGCACAAAAGTAGCCGAGATGCACAGCAGCATGAAGGCGGCAGCGAGAAACGCCGCGCCGTCCACATAGCCCTTGACCCCGGCAATGGCTTCGGGTACCGTGCGCCCGGCGGCGGTGTAGGCGATGACCACTCCGCCCCAGAGGCCGTTCTGCACCAGGGTCACGCCGGAAAGCACGCCGTTGGCCACGGCGCCGATGACGTTGCCAGCTTTGAAGGCCTGCACGCTGGTGAGCAGGATCAGCGGAGCGGCGGCCAGCGCCCAGGGCAGGATGGCCGCCATGGCGGAAGTATCGGCCAGACCGAAGAGCACCGGCCACAGGGTAAACAGCACCAAGCCGGTGATGATGTTTCCCAGGGGTGTGGGGTCGGCAGCCTTCCCCGCCCCGCTCATCGGGCAGCCTCCTGCAGCACGCTGCGCAGATACCGGTGGATCAGGGCGATGCCGTCCTCCCAGGCGTCCATCCGGTTGATGAAGAAGCCGTGGACGCAGCCTGCAAACCGCTTGCAGGTGACCTCCACCCCGGCCCGGGCCAGCTTGAGGGCAAACTCCTCATCCTCGGCGGCCAGGCTGTCCTCCGCTGCCGTGATGACCAGCGTCTGGGGAAACACCGCCAGGCGCTCAGCGGGGGCAAACAGGGGCGAGACCCGCCAGTCACCGGCCTTTTCCGGCACACAGTAGAGGGCATTGTAGCCCCGGGCACGCTCGGGGGACATGTCCCGGGCGGGGTGGAATTTCTCCACCGGGTCGGTCTTGAGGTCCAGCGGCGCGTAGGTTATGACCGCCGCCAGCGGCCGCACGGCGGCCTCGTCGGCTTCCGCCATGCAGACGTTGGCCACCAGGTTCCCGCCGGCGCTCTGCCCCGTCAGGATCAGCTTTTCAGGGTCGCAGTCCAGCCCGGCAGCCTGGGCCTTGGCCCACAAAGCGGCGGCCCGGGCCTGGTGCATCGCCGTGGGGAAGGGATAATCCGGCGCCAGGGCGTAGTCCACATCCACCACCACGCACTGGAAGGTGCAGGCCAGGCGGCGGCAGAACAGCTCGTCCCGGTCGCTGCGTCCCCGGATGAAGCCGCCGCCGTGGTAGTTGACGATCATGGGCGCCCCCGGCGTGACCTGGAAGGGCACCGTCAGGTAGACCTGCACCGGGTCCTCCCCCGGAACTTCCACCGTTACGGGCCGGACACTGCAGGGGTAACGGTCCATCTCCTCGGCAGAAATGTGGGGCTGGCCCGCTTTGGGGGCACTGGCCCGCATGGCTTCGGCCAGAGCCTGCTTTTCCTTTTGATCCATAACAAACACCTCGTTTGCCGCAAAACGGCTTTTTTTCCATTATATCGCCCTTGTTTGTGCCTCACAAGGCGGCGGAACGATAGTAATTCCGTATGGTTCGATAGGAAAAAAGGAATGGGATTCTGCCATGGACAAGACCCGGGCATGCGTTTACAATAGAAGTAAAACAACACAAGAAACGGGGGTCCTTTCATGAGCCTGGACAAACTGGATTATGTACTGGCACTGGCCGAAGAGCGCAACCTGACCCGTGCCGCCAAAAAGACCTTCATCTCCCAGCCTGCCCTGACCAACTACATCAACCGGCTGGAAAGCCAGCTGGGGGTCAAGCTGTTCGACCGGACGGTCAGCCCCATCCAGATCACCCGGGCGGGGGCTTTGTACATCGAGCGGATGAAAAAGATCCAGATGGCCGAAAACAATCTCTTCAGTGAACTGCGGGCCTTGGGGCTGCAGGAAACGGTGTTCCATTTCGGCATCGGGTCCACCCGGGGCAGTCACTGGCTGCCCTACCTCATCCCGGAGTTCTGCCGCCGCCACCCGGAGGTGGCCATCCAGCTCCACGAGCGGGGCGAGGCTTTTCTGGAGGATGGAGTCCGCCAGGGGGAGGTGGACCTGGCCTTCGGGGTGCTGAACACCGGCTACCCCGAACTTTGCTACGAAAAGCTGGCCGATGAGGATGTGCTGCTGGCGGTGCCCCGCACCTTTGCCTGTGTGGCCAACCTGGGAGCCGCCGAGGGCACCCCCGAATCCCCCTATCTGCTGGAACCGTCCCAGGTGCACGGCCAGCCTTTTCTGCTGCCCTACCCGGGCAACGGGTTTTACCGCTGTGCCCAGCTGCTGCTGGGCCAGGCCGGGGTCAAGCCGGGGCGCATCCTCAATTATACCAACATGAACACCGCCTACCAGCTGTGCGCCAAAGGGGTGGGGATGCTCTTCATCACCCCGGCCCTGTTTGACCGCTTCCTGCCGGCGCTGCAAAGCCAGATGGCCTTCTGCACCCTGCAGGAACCGGTGTACACCCGCACATCGGTGGCGGCATGGCGGCAGAATTCCCCTCATGCGCCGCTGATCCGGGAGATGATCGACCTGACCCGGGAGCTGCTGCTGCCCCGGCTGGCCAACCCCTGATTGGTTCCAGGTTATCATTCCATCAAACAATGGTATTAGACGTTTCTCCTTTTGTCGGGTATGCTGAAAGCACGAAGGATCGCGTACATCCGCACAAACTGCAAGGAGGAAACCCGTTATGAAGATCACCCGTATTGCGTATATCCCGGCCGGCAAGTATCTGTTCATCAAGATCCATACCGATGAAGGCGTCACCGGCATCGGCGAGGTGGGCTCCTGGGGATACCTGGACGGTACCCTGGGGGTACTGAAAAAGCTGGAGGGGTACCTGATCGGCCAGGACCCCCGGCGGATCGAACATCACTGGCAGTACATGTACCGCAGCATGTATTTCCGGGGTGCGCTCATCATGTCGGCCATTGCCGCCATTGATATTGCCCTGTGGGATATCAAGGGCAAGGCGCTGGGTGTGCCGGTGTACGAGCTGCTGGGCGGCAAGTGCCGGGACAAGGTGCGCACCTATCCGGCGGTGTTCAAGTTCACGCCGGAGGAGATGGCCGCGGCCTGCGCCGACATCAAGGCCCAGGGATTTACCGCCGCCCGCCTGATGATCACCGGGGACGCCCGGCAGCGCACCTGCGGCATTGAGGACAGCATCTTCAGCCATCGTGTGTCCGCCCAGGTGGCCCGTGTCCGTGCCTGCCGGGAAGCGGTGGGGGACGACTTCGACCTGATCCTGGAAGTGCACCGCTCCATGAGCGTGCCGGAAGCCGTGGCCTTTGCCAAGGGAGTGGAGCCCTATAACCCCCTCTTCCTGGAAGACCCCATCGCCCCCGACAGCGACGAGGTCATGGCGGAGGTGGCCTCCAAGACCTGGCTGCCCATCGCCACCGGGGAACGGTTCATCACGGTGCAGGAGTTCGAGAACCTGCTCATGAAGAAAGCCGCCCGCTATGTACGCCCCGACCTGTGCGCCATGGGCGGCATCACCGCCTGCAAGAAGGTGGCGGCCATTGCCGAAAGCCACTATGTGGATATCGTGCCCCACAATCCCCTGGGCCCCGTGTCCACCGCCGCCTGCCTGCAGCTGGACGCCGCCGTGCCCAACGTGGCCATTCAGGAATTCCCCAGCTTCTATCTGGCCGGCGGGGAAAAGGAGATGATCACCACCGAACTGAAGCTGGACCACGGCTTCCTGGTGGTGCCCGACGCCCCCGGCATCGGCATCGAACTGGTGGAGGATATCACCGAAAAATTCCCGCCCGCCCAGCGCAGCATCAACTGCCAGATCGCCTTTGACGGTTCGGTGCGCGATTTGTAAAATTCTTTCTGTTGCCAATCCCGTATGCCTTTTTATATGCCTTGGACCGCCCTTTCCGGGCGGTCCTTTTTTGCTGTGTGCGCGTCGGTCGGGCCCATTGCAAAAATTGATGGAACCATAGCGGCCCGGCTATCTTCATAGCACAGGTTGCCCAAAGCCGGAGAGCGAATTTTAGCAGGACGCACAAAAATCCCCTTGGGCGGCAACCCCGATTCCTTCCGCATTATTGAACGATACAGAAAGGATATTTTACTTTCCCACCGGCGCCCGGTACCATGAAAGCACAGATTCGGAAACAGCTGATTCCCCCGTTCGGCATCCCCCGCCGCCCGGCCCGCGGCAAGGATGTGCAAAAATATGAGGAAGGATGAATCACATGACTCCACAACTGATCATCTGCTTGATCATCTGTGCCATTACGGTGGCGTTCTACATTTACGGCAAGTTCCCCATGGCGGTGGTCGCCATGGCTTCGGTGGCGGCGTTCCTGGTCACCGGCTGCATCGACGGCGCTTCGGTGCTGGGATACTTCGGCAACAACAACGGCATCATGATCATGTCCATGTTCGTGGTGGCCGCCGGCTTCAACAAAACCCAGTTCGTCAAAAACGTGGCCGATACCCTGAACCGCTTCGCCAGAGGCAATCTGACCAAGATCATGTGCGGCTATGTGCTGGTGGCAATCCTGCTCAGCCAGTTTATCCAGAGCCCGGTGGTGGTCTTCGGCATCCTGGCGCCCCTGCTGGCCCAGACGGTGGAAGCCATCGGCGTCAAACCCAGCAAGGTCATGTTTGCGCTGGGCGTTGCCTCCATCGCCACCTGCTCCGCGTTCCCTCTGGGCTCCGGCGCCACCGTGGCCGCCGAGCTCAACGGCTATCTGGCCGCCGGCGGCTACACCGACTTTGTGGTGCAGCTCACCGACCCCATGAAGGCCCGCCTGCCCCTGGTCATTGTCTGCGCCCTGTACTGCATCTTCATCGCCCCGCGCCTGGCTCCCGATGAACCCATCGTGGCCATCAAACAGAACGAAAACCGCGGCGCCCAGGCTGCCCTGAACAAGAAGCAGCTGCCCATGTTCCAGGAAGTGGCCGCTTTCGTGATCTTCTTCGGCACCACCATTGCCCTGATTTTCCAGAAGTACATCGGTCTGGACACCTGGATCATCTGCATGGTGGCCGGTATCCTGATGGTCGTCTGCGGCGTGCTCAGCCAGGAAGAGGCTGTGGCCGCCATGCCCACCTGGATGTACCTGCTCTTCGTGGGTTCCCTGGCCATGGGCGGCGCTCTGACCAACACCGGCGCCGGTCAGCTCATCGGTGACGCTGTGGCCGCTGCCGCCAACACCCTGGACAACACCTTCCTGATCTACCTGATGTTCTTCCTGATCCCCTTCCTGATGACCCAGGTCATGCAGAACCGCGGCGTCATGCTGATCTTCATCCCCCTGGCCGCCCAGGCCTGCAAGAGCATGGGCGCCAATCCCATCGGCATCGTCATCTGTGTCCAGGCTGCCTGCCTGACCGCCTTCATGACCCCCATGGCCACCGCGGCTGTGCCCTACTACATGGCCGCCGGCGGCTACGACATCAAGAGCGTGTTCAAGCAGTCCATCCTGCCCGCTGTTCTCTTCTGCGCCGTCAGCGTCATCTGGAGCGCCATTGCCTTCCCGCTGTACTGATAAAGCGTTAAGGAAGTTTCTCTTTTCCCACAGCGGCCAGGGCTGAAAAATCTGCTCTGGAAACAAGGCTTTCCTTTTTTGCGGGAGGAAAGACAGAATACAAGGATACAGCGCCGGCGTTTGTGCATTCGCACAAACGCCGGCGCTGTCTGTTATGTGGATAAAAGAGGGGGCTCCCAGACCACAAAAAAACCGGCGGGGGAGAGACAAGAAAAGGGCGGGGAAATGCGGCTTTTCCCAGGTTTGTTCCCACAGTGATTCCATATTTCCTCCTTGCCCTTGCCGGGGTTCAATGCGCGCTTTACTGGCCGGGCTCGGCCTCCGGCACAAATTCATACACCCCGTGCTCACTTTGCAGGTCGAATACCGGTTTCCCTTTTTGGGTCAGCCTGGCCCGCAGATGTACGTTGCAGCTTTCCCGGATGGTATGGGACATTTTTCCCTGTTTCGGCGCCCGTAGCGGATGCCCTGCCTGGGCGGGGGACACATCCAGTTCCAGGGAAAGAGAACCTTGGGAAAGGTGGATGTGTTCCGGTGTGAAGGCGCGGATTCTGACACCCCGGTAGGTGGCCAGTCGATATTCTTTGCCCCGGTAGAGGATGGCACAGATGCAGCCGCGAAAAGCGAGGCCGCAAAAGGGAATCCGGGCGATGGCGAGCATCAGGGAACAGGGTCCCGGGAAATCATTGCACTGCATCCACAGATAGGAACGGGGAAAGGAGGTGCCGCTGTCGGTTTCCACATAGCCCAGGCCCCCGTCGAAGTCGTACCGGCGGCCCTCCACCGTGATGCCGCCCCGCAGGGGATGGACCATGCTGAGCACCCCGTGGCGGCACTCCATGGGAAAGAACCGGAAGGGCCCCATGATGTGGGACCCCAGGGGCGCGAAGGGACCGTAGCGGATCTCGCCCCGGACGCCGGGCAGGCGTATATGGCACCCTCGCCGGGAAAACCGGCACCCGTCCGCGTGCAGGACGCCGCCCCGCACCGCCAGATGGGATACGGGAAATTGCCGCGAACCTTCCGGGGAGATCATCTGGACAAAGGCCCCGCTCTGCGCCCGGCCGGGAATGAACGCCACCATGGAATCCCCCTTCTGATGCTTGAAATACCAGCCTGCAAAACCGTTCCGTTCCCGCACCTTCCTGACCCACCCTTTCTTTTCTGGTGTATTCAGTATGCACCGCCAACGGTGCCTTCTATTCTGCGGCTGCTTTTTTTGCGGAAGCTTCCCTGCCGGATATGCGGAAAGGGCGGAAACGTTTTCAAACGTTTCCACCCTTTCGGTCTATTAGGTACAGCAAGCCCGGCTGCCGGTTTAAGTTTCTTGCCTGTCCGTTATACACAGGGGAAAAAGCTCATGGAGCGAAACTCCAGAGCGCCCTTTCCCAGAAAACGCAGATAGAGCGCGCGGGTCCCTTTGGCAAACGGTACCGGCACGGGGACCATCGACCAATGGGGCAAATCCTTCGGAATCGTCTTTTCTTCAACCATGTGTTCCTGCGGTGTGTCGGGCTCGCCGTCAAAAATCTGAACACTTCCCGCAAAATCGCCGCGGAGCTCCAGCCCCAGGGTCCGGATGCCATCAAATGCAAAATATTTATACCCCAGAACGGTGCCGTCCTGTATAGCTGTGATAAACACATCATTCTGCCGCTGCACGATCCGTGTCTGGGTCTGCAGGACCGGGCTGGCATACGCAATAGTCTGCATGGTCGTCGGGCTGGTCAGGCGGCAGGCAATGGCGGCGGGGTAGCTGCCGTCGGCCGGCAGCGGTCCGTTGTTCAGGCCGCAGCTGGTCATCTCCACCTGTTCGATTTTCCCGCTGGCGTCGATCTGGACCGGCTCGGCACATCCCTGGCGGGAAAACTCCGTGCCGTTGGTCTGGCGATGATAGAAAACATACCACCGGCCGTTGACGTTGACCAGGCTGCCGTGGTTGTTGCCGATGGTGTTGACCGGGTTCTGCCGGCCGTGCAACCCGATGTCCCCGTTGGAGATCACGGTCCCGCCAAAGACGAACCCTTCCGTCGGCTTTTCGCTGGTGGCATAGCACAATTCATGGCTCTTGTGGCTGGAATAGAGAAAATAGTATTTCTGCCCGATTTTGCGCAGGGAGGCGGCTTCAAAGAAGCCGTGGCCTGCAAAGGAGGTCCCTTTGGTGTGCCGTCCGCCGGGAATAACCGGCACAGGGGCGGCCTTCAGGGTTACCATATCCGCTTGCAGTTCCGCCGCTACGGCGTATTCGCCCTTCTGCATCCGCTTCATGGTTTTATAAGCTTCCCGCTGGGGCTGGGGAAGGTGCTCTGCCTGTTCCGGGGAAAGATCGGGAAGATGCATTTCCTTTTCCTCTGCCGGGGCAAATCCGTAATACAGGTAAATGCGCCCGTCCTCATCCACAAAGATCGCCGGATCAAACGGGGCGGGGTCCCGCAGCGTGCTGCCGTCCGGATACCGCACATGGCCATAGTAGGTAAAGGGCCCGGCGGGGCTGTCGCTCACCGCCACGCCGATCTCCGGGTAAAAGGCAAAGCAGTAGTACAGGTAATACCGGCCATCCGGTCCCCGGGCCACATCCGGCGCCCACAGCTGCATCCGGCCGTCGGCGTTGCTGGGGTCCTGCTCCTTGCGGTAGATCACACCTTCATACCGCCAGTCGGCCAGGTTGTCCGGCGGCGCCGACCAGGTCACATAGTCCTGTTCACAATACGCCTTGCCGTCTGCCCTGTCATGGGAACCGTACACGTACAGACGGTTTTCAAAAACATGGGGTTCACCGTCGGGAACATACTCCCACAAGGGAAGATAGGGATTAACTGCAGGATTCATCGTGTGTTCTCCTTGTCATAAGCCGTGCGTTTACAACTTCATGCACAGTTCCCAGGCGCTCCACACCGCGCCCATCAGATTGCCCACAGCGGAAGCGTCGCCCAGCAGGTGGACCTTGCCGCAGGCCGATCCTTTGGCCAGCCCTGCGCAGGGAACGTAGCCGATGGAACAGACCACATCCTCCGCAGGCAGTTCCGTTTCGTGACCGTTGACGGTGATGCGGACCGTTTCCCTTCCGATTGCCTGAAGCCCGGCGTTCAGGTATACCGGTATTTTATAATACCGGATCAGATCGCGCAGCATATTGGAGTTGGCGGCGCATACACCGTACGCCTTGATAAGGGCATCCTGCATTTCAATGATAAAGGGGTGGTGCCCTTTCAGGGCAAGCTCATAGGCAATCTCGCAGCCGGTCAGGCCGCCGCCCACAATGGCAACGCGGTCCCCCAGCGCTTTGCGGCCCAACAGACAGTCCACCGCCGTGATGGCCCGCTCCGCCCCCGGAACCCGGATCTTCCGGGGACGGGCGCCGGTGGCGATCAGGATTTCGTCCGCGTCCAGTTCGTCCAGGGAGCGGATCTCCGTTCCCAGCCGGACCTCCACGGGCAGGCCGGCCAGCTGGCGCCGGTACCACGCAAGCAGTTCCCGGTCCTTCTCTTTGAAAGAAGGCGCCGCCGCGGCCACAAACACACCGCCGAGGTGGTCGTCCTTTTCGTACAGGGTAACCCTGTGCCCGCGCAGGGCACAGACCCTTGCAGCCTCCATGCCTGCCACGCCGCCGCCCACGATGGCGACCTTCTTTTTCTGGGCAGCCGGCAGGATGGAATGGGTCTTTTCCTGCAAAGTGCGGGGATTGAGGGCGCAGATGCCGCCGTGGTGCGCCGTTTCCTGTTTCATGGCGGCACCCACACCATCCCAGGTGGCAACCGCAAGACAGCCGTTGTGGCAGGAAATGCACGGGCGAATGTCCTGTTCACGGCCCTGGCGCAGTTTCTCCAGCCAGGCAGGGTCGGCCAGGAACTGGCGGGCCACCGCGACACCGTCGATTTTTCCTTCCGCAATGGCTTGTGCGGCGGCATCGGGCTGCATGCGGCCCGCGCAGAAAACCGGCACGGAAACAAAGGAGTGAATGTGGGAAACATCTTCCAGGTTGCAGTTCAGCGGCATGTACACGGGCGGATGGGCCCAGTACCAGGAATCATAGCTCCCGTTGTCGGCGTTGAAGGCGTCGTATCCCGCCTGTTCCAGCAGCCGGACCGCCTGTTCGCTTTCCTTCCTGTCCCGCCCTTTTTCTTCATATTCTTCCCCGGGGACCGCGCCCACATTGAAATCAATGACCTTACTGGTCACCGAGTACCGCAAGGTGACGGGATATTCCTCTCCGCAGGCCGCCTTGATGGCTTTCACCACCTCGGTGGCAAAACGGTACCGGTTCTCCAGGCTGCCGCCGTATTCATCCGTGCGGTGGTTGGTGTATCTGGTGGCAAACTGGTCCATCAGATACCCTTCGTGTACGGCATGAACCTCCACGCCATCCACGCCGGACTGCTTGCACAGAAGCGCCGTTTTGGCATAGGCCTGCACATATTCCCGGATCTCTTCCGTTGTCAGCGGGCGGCATTCCACCTGGGGAAGCCAGACGTCCGGTGTCTTGCTGGCGGAAACCAGAATGTCGTTCATATGGAACATGGGATTGGGAATGTCCCGATGCTCTGCCAGGGGCAGCATCTCGTTTGTCATGGGGAAAGCGCGGCCAAACCCGGCCCCCAGCTGGACAAAAAGCTTGGCACCCCGGGCGTGGATCTTGTCCATCAGCGGTTTCACCGGCTCAAACATCTGCGGATTCTGGTACAGCCAGCGGTTCCCCACACAGCTGCGCAGCGGCATCATGCCGGGAATGATCAGCCCGACGCCGTTTTCCGCCACTTCCAGAAAGAAATCTTCCACTTTTTCGTTGTACCGGCAGCCGAACATCCAGTCGATGAGAGCTGTCTTTTCCATGGGGCTGAGAATGACCCGGTTGCGGATCTCGCATTGCCCGATTTTCATGGGGGTAAAAAGAATCTGCGTATTTTTGTTCCTCATTTTCGTCCTCTCTTCAGCTGCGGCGCAGCTGTACTGCAAAGGGATGGGCCGGCAGCCCGGCCCGATTGTACAGGGTGACGGTATACCAGGGGGTGCAGGCAAAGGCTGCGTGAACAATCGGCGGGAATTCCCCCTGGACTGCCAGTCTGTTTTCTTCCGTCAGGACCCGCTCCATGGGAAGCCGTTGCCCCTGCTCATCCGTCAGGACCAGCGCTTCGGGGAGCGCCTCTTGCAAATACAGGCCCTCGCCGTTTTCAAAGGTGAAAACGGCCCGGCTTTTCGTAAGAAGGGCGTTTTGCAGGCGGGGCGCATCGCAAAGGAGATCGGCCCCGTAAACGTGCCCCAGCGCCAGCAGGGCCAGCCGCTCTCCGATGGGGCGTTTGTGTTTGGGATGGATATCCCACTGTTCCCCGGCATCGGAAGAAGAGGCCATCCAGACGCCGGAAACCCGCCGGGCCACCATGGCCTGGCGGCGGCGCACTTCCGGCAGGTGATCCCCCGCCGAGTCCATCCAGGCCTGCAGGGGGGCGATCTGGACAAACAGGAAGGGGAGAGGCTCCCCCCAGCGCGCCCGCCAGCAGCCGATCAGCTGTTCCAGCACGGTATCGTAGACTTCCGGGTGCTTGTCGTCGCTTTCGCCCTGGTAAAAAATGATTCCGCGGGCGGTATAGGGAATGATCTGCTCCAGCATGGCATGGTACAGCCCGCCGGGGCGCTGCTCGGCAAAGGGACTGGGGGCGGAGGGGTTCCTGCGCTGATACTGTTGCATCAGCTCCAGCATTTTCTCCTGTTCCGGCCGGGACAGCCCGGGGTCCATCAGACGGCGGGTATACAGGATCATCCGGTCCTGGGCAAAGGGGTTGGATTTGTCGTTGACCGGATTGCGGCAGTATGCGGCCAGGGCTGCGGCCCGTTCCCCTTCGCTCAGTTCGGGACCCTTTGTCAGCCAGATTTCGCCCCTTGTGCCGCGCAGCCATGCCGGGTCCATCCAGGCGCAGGCCGGTGTGCCGCCCCAGGAGGCGCAGACGATGCCCACCGGGACATCCAGCTCCTTCCGGAGCCTGCGGGCAAAATACCAGGCCACTGCGGGAAAGTAGGGCATATCCTCCCGCGTACAGGGCCGCCAGCGGCCGAACCGGGAATAATCATGAAACGCTGCCTGTTCCGGGCAGGACAGTTTGGGGCAGTCCCAGATGCGCAGCTCCGGCAGGCCCGCTTCCGCATAGGCGGTCTGCTTCTCGGCGTCATAGTCAAGATAAAACTCCATGTTGGACTGCCCGCCGGCGATCCACACCTCCCCGATGCACAGATCCGAAAAAACCAGCGCATTTTCCCCGTCCGAAATCGTCAGGGTCAGGTCCCGCGCAGCCGGGTGGGACGGAAGCTGGGTGCGCCAGCTCCCGTTTTCGTCCGCCGCCGTATACACCGGGGCTTCGTCGGACAGCTGCACGCAAATCTGCGCGCCTGGATGCGCCGTTCCCCAGATGCAGACGGGCTTTTCCCGCTGCAAAACCATATGGTCGCCAAAAACCGGTGCTGCTTTGAGCATGGATTTCACTCCTTTTTCAAAAGACGCCTCACACAGAACGCTGCGTGAGGCGTAGGGCAGGTCATCGATCAGTGCTTTTCAAAAAAGTCCAGCATGGCGCGGATGGCTGCCCGGCTTTCCTCTTTCTGGGGATAGCTGACGCTGAAAACGTGTTCCAGCGGTCCGGATTCTCCCTTGGGCCAGTCCATCAGCTCACAAGCCACACCGCGTTCCTGCAATGCCTGATGCAGCTCCGCACTGTCGCTGTGCAGCATGTCCTCGGCGCTTGTGATCACAAAAACCGGCGGCATGGTATCCCGGATGCACAGCATGGGGTCGTTCACATAGGGGGCGGCATCGGGGCTGCGCGGCGGGTCTGTATCCAGGAAGGGCGTGACCCAGCCCAGGGAATCCGACCGTCTGGTATGGGCCATGGGCGAAATCAGGCCCAATCCGCGGATGGCAAGGCCGCAGGGCTTTTCCCCGAAGGCGGCGCGCACGGTTTCGTCCCCGTTGACGGCCGCGCCATACAGGGCCAGGCAGCCGCCGGCGGAATCCCCCACGAGGTACAGCCGGGACAGGTCACACAGGGGGCATTGCAGCCCGTTTGCCACAAAGCGGAGGGCGGCGGCCACATCGGCCACCTGTTCGTTCAGGGTCACTTCCGGAATCAGGCGGTAGCTGATGCCGATCACGGCAAAGCCGCTGCGAGCCATCTGGCAGGCAAAGTTCCGGTTCAGTTCTTTGGTGCCGTGGATGAAGGCGCCGCCGTGGATGTCGAGAATCGTGGGCAGCGGCCCTTGCGCCCCCCTGGGCCAGCAGACTTCCAGGGTATGCAGCGCATCGCCGTCGGGCAGGTAGGGGATGTCGGTCAGAAATTCCAGGTCGCTGTTATCCTGGTTCAGTTCCCGCAGCCTGGTTTCGTCCCCCTGCCGCATCATCTCCCGGATGGCCAGCACCCTGTCTTTCGGGCTTTTCTCTGCGCCGGCATCCGGCAGGCGACGGCTTTGGATGGCGCCGTTGATGTTGGCAATCATGGCGTTCAAGGTGGCATCGTCCAGCTTGACAAAACTCTTCAGCGCGCGCAGCGGCATATACTGCATCACGGCTTTCATCATTTCGGGGTTGTCCGCTTCGTTGCGGCGCTGTTTGTCCCGCTGTTCCTGCTTGCTCCGGCTGCTCATGCCCATGGACATCATCTGCTTCAGGGCCGCCGCAGCATACGGGTTGCGGTAGATATCCCCCATGCAGGTGTTGAGGTCCACCACCAGAGGCAGCTCGGCCCGGGTGCTCACCGTGACCTGAGCGGACAACGGCAGATCCCGGCTGGAATGGCCCACGCAGAGGGTATACACGCCGGGGGCGGCATACCAGTCGCCGATGTGTTCCTCCCAGTAACTGAAGCTGCGGCTGTCAAGGACCATCTCCACCGTTTTGCTTTCGCCGGGTTCCAGGCTGACTTTGGCAAAGCCCTTGAGCTCCCGGACCGGGCGCGGGGCCTCACAGGGGGCGTTCTGCACATACAGCTGGACCACATCCCGGCCGGCGCGGCTGCCGGTGTTGCGGACCGTAACCGTCACTTTCAGCTGTTCGCCGTCGCCCAGATGATCGGCGGAAAGTTTCAGGTCGCTGACTTCAAAGGTGGTATAGGACAACCCGTATCCGAACGGCCAGCGGACATCCCGGTTCTTCTTGTCATAGTAGCGGTATCCCACAAAAACACCTTCGGTATATTCGGCGTTGTCGCCGCCGAAGCCGTAGGTCAGGCTGGCGGGGGTGTCTTCCAGCTGCAGGGGGAAGGTCTCGGCCAGCCGTCCGCAGGGGTTTGCCTCCCCCCACAGCAGCGCGTCGGCTGCTTCGCCCACGCCCTCGCCGCCCAGGTACATTTCCAGCACCGCGGCCACATCCTT
Organism: uncultured Gemmiger sp.; assembly: GCA_959018215.1. Taxonomy (GTDB): domain Bacteria; phylum Bacillota; class Clostridia; order Oscillospirales; family Ruminococcaceae; genus Gemmiger. The sequence continues at coordinate 12,995 of CAUEKL010000005.1, read as the reverse complement.
GGCCCAGGGGCAGCGCACCGGGCTGCCGTTGTGCAGCACCACCACCGTGTTGGGCTGCACCTTGCAGACCTGTGCGATCAGCTGGTTCTGCGCGGCCGGCAGTTCCAGGTCCTTGCGGTCGAACCCCTCGCTCTCAAAACATTCGGGCAATCCGGCAAAGATGACGGCGGCATCGGCTGCTGCGGCGGCCTCCAGCGCTGCCTGCAGGGCCTGCGGGTCCAGGGGATCGTTGCCGGCCGTAAAGCCTTCCGTATAGCTGACCCGGCGGCCTTTTTCCCGGGCCGTTTCCCAGGCGCTCGTCACACGATGGGCGTGTACATGGGCACTGCCGCCGCCCTGGTACCGCGGCGCGGCCGCAAAAGCGCCGATATAGGCCACTTTCCGGTCGGCCTGCAGCGGCAAAACACCGTTGTTTTCCAGCAGAACGGCGCTCTGTGTGGCAATGCGGACCGCTTCGGCATGGCCGGTCTCCTGGTCCAGCGCGGGGTCCCCCGGTTTGGCAAACTGTGCCCGCAGTGTCCAGCGGAGCAGACGCTCCACGGCGCGGTCCAGGACCGCCTCATCCAGGCGGCCGTTCCGGACCGCCTCCACGATCTGGCGGTCGTTCAGCCCGCCGGACCCCGGCATTTCCAGGTCCACACCGGCCTCCAGGCCTTTGACACGGTCATTGATGGCACCCCAGTCGGTGACGACCATACCGTCAAAGCCCCAGTCGTCCCGCAGGATCTCGGTCATCAGATGATGGTTTTCGGAGGCAAAAACGCCGTTGATCCGGTTATAGCTGCACATCACCGACGCCGGGCGGCTTTCCTTCACCGCTTTTTCATAGGGCGGCAGATAAATCTCCCGCAGGGTGCGTTCCGTCATGTTGGAGGAGCAGGTCATGCGCCGGGTCTCCTGGTTGTTGGCGGCAAAGTGCTTGATGCTGGTCCCCACGCCTTCGCTTTCCACCCCTTTTACATAGGCTGCCGCCATCTCACCGGCCAGGTAGGGGTCCTCCGAAAGATATTCAAAGTTGCGGCCGCACAGGGGACTGCGCTTGATGTTGACGGCAGGGCCCAGCAGCATCTGGATGTTGACGGCACGGCACTCCTGACCGAGGGTGCGGCCCATTTCTTCGTACAATTCCGGGTCATAGCTGGAAGCCACGGCGCTGCCGGAGGGAAAACAGACCGTTTCAATGCTGTCATTGACCCCCAGATGGTCCGCAGCGCCTTCCTGCTTGCGCAGGCCGTTGGGGCCGTCGCACATCATCATCCGGGGCAGGCCGAGGCGTTCCAGACCTTTGGTGCGCCACATGTCCTCGCCGGAGCACAGGCTTGCCTTTTCTTCCAACGTCATTTGGGAGAGCAGGTCTTTGATTTTGTTTTCCAGTTCCATCAGGATTCTTCCTTTCCGCTGTTGGCAGCCTGTGCTTTGCGTGCATGGATCTGACCCACGATTGTTCCGTAGTCGGCCTCCAGCTTCTTGCAGCGCAGGGCAAAGATGGTTTTGATCACATTGAATACGAAGGGCAGGTATACGTTGAAGGCCATGATGCCGTAGGTAATGCTTTCCGGCTGGGTGGCGGCGCTGGACTGGTATCCGCTGATCGCCAGAACCAGCGTGACCACCGCCAGACCGATGCCGTTGCCCACTTTGTTGCTGAATCCGGTCAGGCTGCCGCTGATGCCCACCATGCGGTTGCCGTACAGATAATCGTTATAGTCGATGCTCATGGTGCACAGCACATTCAAGGCCACGATGCCCGCAATCGTGAAGGTCTGGCTGATGGTGTTCAGAATGGCGTTGGCCCAGAAGAAGCGCGGGTTGAACATCATGAACAGCAGCACGCAGGCACTCCACACGCTGGAAACCACCACCGTGCGCACCAGGCCCAGCTTTTTGATGATGAACTTGGACAGGAAGAAACCGGCCACCAGGCCGATCATGCCTACGCCGCTGAGAACGGCGGACAGGTTGTCGTTGCCGTAGATGTACTTGGCATAGAAGTTGCCGCCCGCCGAAGAAATGCCGTAAGCGGCCTGGGTGATGGTGCCCACGATCAGCAGATAGACCCAGTATTTGTTCCTGAACAGCTTCTGCAGGCCCTCTTTCAGGGGGACCGGTTCTTCCACCTGGGGATTCACTTCCAGCCCGTCATCCTCTTTGGCGCCCTTCCAGCACACCAGCAGCATCAGGCAGCAAATCAGGCCCATCACCGCGCCGTACTTGATCCAGGCGCTCTGGGTGCCGCCCAGCATATTGGTGACCGGAATGACCGTCATGCTGATAATGGCGCCGAACACATAAGAAAAAATGGTTCGGGTCAGGCTCATGTTGCTGCGCTCTTCCACGCTGCGGGTGCGCAGGTTCATGATGGCACCGTAAGGCACGGAGAACATGGTATACAGAACCGAAGTGAGCAGCAGGTTGGTCACCAGCAGATACAGCAGCTGAAGCGCTTCCGGCATGCCCTTGGGAACCAGGAAGGTCACGACAATGACCACGGCAATGGGCACCGAGGTGTATAAGAACCAGGGCTTGCAGCGTCCCTTGGGATTTTTGCTGGTATCCACCAGACGCCCCATGGGAATGTCCGTGAACGCATCCACGATTTTGGTGATGAGCATGACGAGGGAGACGACCGCCGCCGCAATGCCCACTTTCTCGGTATAAAAATAGGTCAGCTGCCCGGTCAGACCAATGATCAGGTTGGTGCCGCCCTGGCCGCAGCCGTCCGCGAAATAATCCCAAAAGCGCATGGTTTTCTGTACACCGTTCTTGTCGGTGCCCAGTACCCGTGATCGTTTTGTTCCTGCCATAATGTCCTCCTTTTACTGTTGTGAATCTGCACTTCATTCCTTCGGGCCCTTCTTGTGCCTTTATTATAGGAGCTGCCTGCAGAATGCCGGTATCCTGGATTCTGGTTTTCTGTCTTGGATTCGCAATAGTTCCGCTGGTTTGCAAATCGGGAACAGAATTGACGAATCTGAAACAGAGCGGGACAAAAAAACACATCCGAATGTGGGAAGTTGACATTCGGATGTGTTCTTATGTGGTTTTCGGGTGTTTTTGTTCCCGGTACTCCGTGGGGGTCAGACCGGTGTATTTCCGGAACACCTGACTGAAATAACTGGGGGTTGAAAAGGCCAGCTCCTCGCCGACATGGGCGATATCCTCACTTTGGGATTGCAGGAGGATACATGCATATTCCACCTTGCGCTTTTTGATGTATTCTCTGAGAGAGATCCCGGTCTCTTTTCGGAATTTCCCGGTCAGATAATAGGGGGTATACCCCACATGCTCCGAAAGCTGTTTCAGGCTGATATCTTCCCGGATGTGCATGTCTATATAGTCGATGCAGCTCCGGACAGCCAAACTGTACCGGCTGTTTTCCCGTGCCTTTTGTACCCGGCGTGAAAATTCATCCATCATTTTGCCGGCACATACATACACATCATTGATTTTACGGCATTTTTCGATTTCCTGAATGTAGAAATCGCTTACGGTGTAGGCGATTTCCGGCAGAACACCGCCGCTCATGGCGGCGCGGGTGTACAAGGCAATGCTGACGATGATTTCATCTTTTGCATGGCGCAGCGGGTCTTCCGCCAGACGCCCGCGCTTGAGGCCCAGCATATGCAGTCCGGACTGCTGCACGGTTTTGTGGTCCAGCCGCCCTTCCTTCATCATCTGAAACATGGTTTGCTCAGACATCCAGGTAGACTGTGCGTTTTCCTTCTGCCACGCCTGGAGGGTGCTTTGGTCATCCACCGCCGTCTGCATACGGATGTCGGCGGCATGGATGTAGTCCCCGTACAGACAGCGGTAGAGCATCTGCCCATACAGCTGGAACATGGAAAAGGAAACCACCGGCAGCTGCAACAGCTGTTCCGTCAGGATGTCCTTGATGCTCAAAGACACATTTACATGGGCCATATCCCGTTCCAGTATGGGCCGTGTGATTTCAACCGTAAACGCCGGACCCAGAACATACATCCGCTGCAAGGAACCCTCTGGGCTGTAGGGGACCGCCATCCACACAATGCCCATCACATCGTTCAGAAGAACGGGCATGTTCCCGTTTTGCGCTTCCTGCCAGGCAAAGGGCTTGCAGTTCCCGACGGAAAAAAGGCTCTGCAGCAGATCGTCTTCCGCCGGAACCGTATATTCCAGGTTCCCCTGCGCGTCGTAGCACCAGATATGGAGTTTCCCGGCACAGCAAAATTCCTCGCACAGGAAAGCCACTTTCCGGTCGATTTCTTGCCATCCATAGTCTGCCACGGCAACACCCCCTCTGTTTTTTCCTTCCGGCAGGCGGTTTGATTATTTGCAAAAGGGTTTCAAAAGCGCTTCATCCTCTGCAAGGCTGCACACAACTTGTCCGTCCAGAATCATACGGGCGTCCTTGCTTGCTGCCAGAAACAAATAGCGGCTCAGCTGTGATTTGATGTTCAGAACGTCGCCTTCCGCAGTTTTGAAAAAGGTTTCCCCTGTACATTCCTGCGCTGTATTCAGGAAATCCACGATATCTATGTTTTCTTTCAGATGCATACGGATCACATACCTTGATGAAAATTATAAGGTAATTATATCGTTGTTGGATACGCTTTGCAATTCTTGATCCGTTCCAGCGCAAGTCCATGCCGGCGCGTAAATTCATTTCCTTCGCAAGAACCCATGCAGCCGTGTTGCTCTTGCCGGCTATTTTTGCTACACTGAGGGCGGAGGTGATTGTTATGGAGTTCCGCGAAGAACCCGGCCGGATTTTTGCCACGGATGAAACGGGAACGCTGCTGGCGGAGGTGACCTTCCCGGAACGGGAGGGCGTTGCTGTCATCAACCATACTTTTGTGGACGGTTCCCTGCGGGGGCAGGGGATCGCCGGACAGCTTCTGCGCGCGGTCGCCGATACCCTGCGCCGGGAAGGCCGCAAGGCCAGGCCCACCTGCTCCTACGCCGTACACTGGTTTGAAACGCACCCCGAAGAGCAGGATCTGTTGGCGGAATAACAGAGAAAACATGGTGGTGCCCCTTGACTCTGCCGCGGCGTCAACTGCTACACTGAAAGAGGAAGGAGGCAGCGGCTGTGGAGTATTCCATTCATGACCTGTCAGAACTGTCCGGGGTGTCCACCCGCACCCTGCGATGGTACGATGAGATCGGCCTGCTGAAACCGAGCCGTGTGGCCGCCAGTGGCTACCGCTACTATGGCCCGGCACAGGTGGACCGTCTGCAGGCAATCCTGACCTATCGGGCTCTTGGGATGGAGCTGGCCCGCATCCGGGATTGTCTGGACGCGCCTTCCTTCGACCGGCTGGCCCTGCTGCGGCAGCATCTGGCTGCATTGTGCGCCCAAAAGGACCGGTTGGAAATCATGATTGGTTCGGTGGAACAAACCATCCGTCAGGAAGAAAGGAAGAAACCTGTGAAAGACGACGTCAAATTTGCCGCCCTGAAAGAGCAGGCTGTGGCAGAAAATGAGGCGGCATACGGCCGGGAGGCGCGGGACCGCTATGGCAACCAGGCGGTAGACACCGCCAACAGGGCACTGCTGGGAATGAGCAAAGCCCGGTATGAGGCCTGGACCGCACTGGATGCGGAACTGCGGAAGCGGCTGGAGGACGCCGTAGGCGCCGGCCTTTCTCCTGCCGGCGAGGAAGGCAAGGCACTGTGTGAACTGCACCGGCGCTGGCTGACCATGACAGACAAAACGCTGACAGCCGACAAACAGAAAGGCATTGCCGAGCTGTATATACTGGATGAGCGGTTCACTGCCTACTATGACCGCAGTGTTCCCGGCTGCGCGCAATTCCTGCGGGATGCCGTGGCAAGCTGGGCCAAATAAGAAAGCGTTACAGGCGCTGTCTCTTTTTACGGGACAGCGCTCTTTTTTTGGATATAAAAAAGGAGCGCCGCCTGTAAAGCGGCTCTTGGTGCGGTCGGGAAATCCGAACCTGCGGCCTTTCGGGTCGGAAGAACTGTGACGCACAGGCAAATAGTATGAACCAGCGCCGGAAATTGTGTGGTGTGCACGACTTCCGGCGCTGGTTGTGGTGGGTTATAAAAGAATGTTGGGACGAACAAACCGAGAAACAAAACCGGTGGGGAAGAAGGAGTGGTCAGAGGGGGACAAGCCGTCCCGTTTTGCCTGTCATCCTTCCACCGTATGCCATGGGCGGTTTGTCAGGCAGTGAAAACCGTATCATGCCGGCTATTCTGTCGGTCATCGGCCTATGCAGCAGTTAGGGTATCACCCCAAAATGCAGAAAACAACACGGAGCACCTTTCCCAAGAGAATCCTTAAAAAATTACTGGTCTGAGCAGCCGGACAGAAGAAGCCGGCATCAACAAGGAATTTTTACTCCTTCATAATCTGGTTGTCCGAGTGGCGGTAGAGTTCCGCCTGGCGGGTCATCTGGAGGCGTTTGTTCCAGTTCTTGTCATAATCCGCCGCAAAGTAGCAGGCGTAGAGGATATCCAGCAGCAGCTGGGTCGATACCTCGGTGGTGAAGTTGGCGATCTTGGAGGAAAGGCGCTCCCGGGTGGTCAGGTTCAGCACACAGTCCGCCATGGCCCGCAGGGGATTCTGCCCCAGACCTGTGAGCAAAATGGTGGGTACCCCGTTCTGGTGCAGGATCTCCACACTTTCCACAATCCGCTTGGTGGTGCCGGAGTAGGACACCACGATGGCGCAGTCCTGCTGGGTGGCGGAGAGCAGCAGAAACAGCAGTTCCCCCTGGTTGGGTTCCATGAGCACCGTCTTGCCCAGCCGCTGCATCTTGCGCTTGAACAGGATCGTGCAGTCCAGGGAGACGCTGACCCCCACCAGGTAGATGTTGCGCGCCGCCAAAAGCAGCGCCGTCGCCTTTTGCAGCTCGTCGTAATTCAGCAGGGCCAGGGTATCCTGGATGCTCTCCTGATGCAGGGTGGCGATCTTGTTGGCGATCACCGTCTGGCCATCCCCCGCTGCAAAGGGGCGGTTGGCGTCGATCTTCTGGAAGTGCCGGTCCAGATAGTCCCGCTCCTCGAGATACGCCTCAAAGAAATCCGCCCAGCCCTCGTACCCCAGGCGCTGGCCCAACCGCACCAGGGTGGCGGGCGTGGTGTAGGCCGCCGCGGCGATCTGCCGGGTGGATGCCCCTCGCAGGGCGCTTCCCTTCTCGAGCAGCGTGCGCACCACCCCTGCCTCGGCGTGGGGCAGGTCCATCTCTTCCAGTTGCTGGGTCAACAGCATGGGGCATTTCTCCTTCCGATTGCCTTTTCATCATTGTACCGAATTTTCACCCCCTTGGCAAGGCAATTTGACGAAGGGATGAAACGGTTGTTTTGCCCTTTTTCCCGCAAAAAGTATCAAAAACAAAACGCTGTGCCAACATCTTGTATTCATATTGCACAAAGGGCACCGGTGTGCTATAACGGATACACAAAACAACGAACCAACGCAGGAAAGGAAGGCAGACAGCTATGTTGAAACCGGATTTTTTGTGGGGCGGTGCCACCGCGGCCAACCAGTTTGAGGGCGCCTGGCAGGAGGGAGGCAAGGGTGTTTCCATCGACGATGTGTACAAAGGCGGCAGCGCCACGGTGCAGCGGGTGATCCACGACAGCATCCATCCCGGTGACTACTACCCCAGCCACGACGGCGTGGATTTCTACCACCATTACAAAGAGGACATCGCCCTGCTGGCCGAGATGGGCTTCAAGTGCTACCGGTTCTCCATCGCCTGGACCCGCATCTTCCCCCGGGGGGACGAGACCGAGCCCAACGAGGCAGGCCTGGCCTTCTACGACAAGGTGCTGGACGAGCTGGAAAAGTACCATATCGTACCGGTGGTGACCATCAGCCACTACGAAATGCCCCTGACCCTGGTGCAGGAGTACGGCAGCTGGCGCAACCGAAAGCTGGTGGAATTTTTCGAGCGGTACGCCACGGTACTCTTTGAACGGTACAAGGGCCGGGTCAAATACTGGATGACCTTCAACGAGAGCAACTGCACCCTGGGTCTGGAGCGGCCCTGGCTGCAGGCAGGCATCGTCTACGGTCCCGACGAAAACCCCGCCGACGTGAAACTGCAGGTCTGCCACCACATGCTGGTGGCCAGCGCACTGGCCGTCAAGGCCTGCCGCCGCATTGACCCGCAGGCCAAGATCGGCTGCATGCTGCTCTACCCCACCACCTACCCCGGAACCTGTGACCCCGCCGACCAGCTGGTCGCCCGGGAATCCCTGTACAATGTCTGGTACTTCGGGGACGTGTATGTGCGGGGACACTACACCAACGCCTGCGAAGCCTACGCCCAGTCCATCGGCGGCCATTTCACCCAGGAGCCCGGCGACGCCCGGCTGCTGCGGGAAGGCGTGGTGGATTTCATCGGGTTCAGCTACTATTCCTCCCGGGTGGCGGGCGTCCATGTGACGGAGTACACCGGCGGCAACATGATGCGCGGCGGCAAGAATCCTTACCTCCAGGCCACCCCCTGGGGCTGGCAGATCGATCCCTCCGGACTGCGGCTGGCGCTGAACCAGCTGTACGACCGCTATCAGCTGCCGTTGTTCATTGTGGAGAACGGCCTGGGCACCATCGACAAGGTGGAGCCGGACGGCACCATTCAGGACGATTATCGCATCGATTACCTCGCCGCGCATATCCGGGCCATGAAGGATGCGGTAGAGAAGGACCATGTGGACCTGATCGGCTACACCCCCTGGGGCCCCATCGACCTGGTCAGCGCCGGTACCGGCGAAATGAAAAAGCGGTACGGCTTTGTGTATGTGGATAAGGACGACGAGGGCCACGGCACTCTGGCCCGCACCCGCAAAAAGAGCTTCTACTGGTACAAGAAGGTCATTGCCACCAACGGTGAGGACCTGACCAACGATTGACCACTGCATGAAGGAGGAAAAAGCATGGACGTACAGAAACTTGCTGCTGATCTGATTCCCCTGGTAGGCGGCAAAGAGAACATCCAGAATGTCTTGCACTGCATGACCCGGCTGCGGTTCCAGCTGGCGGACCAGAGCAAGGCCCAGCTGGAGGCCATTGAAAAGCTGGACGGCGTGATGGGCGTCAAGGTGGTGGGCGCCCAGACCCAGGTGATCATCGGCCCCAACGTGGCCGAAGTGTTCAAGGCGATCACCCAGATCACCGGCGACCTGGGCGGCGAAACCGCCCCCGCCCCCGAGGACGGCGAAAAGCAGAAGCTCAGCGCCCGGATCCTCGACACCATTTCCGGCATCTTTGCCCCGGTCATTCCGCTGATCACCGGCGCCGGCATGATCAAGGCCATCCTGACGCTGCTGGTGCTGTTCGGCCTGTCCGACCAGTCCCAGGAATACTACATTCTCAACTTCATTGCCGACTCGGGCTTCTACTTCTTCCCGGTGGTGCTGGCCTTCTCCTCCGCCAAAAAGTTCGGCTGCAACCCCTATCTGGCTGCCATGATCGGCGGTGTGCTGATCCACCCCAACTGGAATGCCCTGGTGGCCGCCGGGGACCCGGTGAGCTTCTTCGGCCTCCCGGTCAAGCTCTTCAACTACGGCTCCTCCATTCTGCCCACCATCCTGACGGTGCTCTTCATGTCCTTTGTGGAGCGCTTTGCCGAGAAGGTCAGCCCCAACATGGTCAAGGCCATCCTGAAACCGCTGATCACCATGGCCGTCACCTCGCTGGTCTCTCTCATTGTGCTGGCACCGCTGGGCTCCTACATCGGCGGGATTCTGTCGGGCATCATCGGCTTCCTGGATTCCCGGGTCCCGGTGCTGGTGCCCACCATCGTAGGTGCCGTTCAGCCGTTCCTGGTCTTCTTCGGCATGCACCTGGCCATCTTCCCGCCGCTGCAGACCATCCAGCTGGCCGAGATGGGTTACGAGACCGTCTGCGGCCCCGGCTTCCTGGCCGCTGTGCTGGCCTGCTCCGGTGCCACCATCGGCTTCGGCCTGCGCACCCGTGACAAAAACGCCAAGGAACTGGCCTTTTCCACCGGCTTCACTGCCTTCTGCGGCGTCACCGAACCGGCCGTCTACGGCATCATCGTCAAGTACAAGCAAATCATCCCGGCGGTTGTGCTGGGCGGTTTCTGCGGCGGCCTGTTCGCCGGTGTCTTCCACCTGAAGCGCTACGCCCTGGCCACCCCCGGTGTGCCCGCTCTGCCTACCTTTATCGGCGAAGACCCCAACAACATCTTTGTGGCCATCGGCACCGTCTGCATCGCCTTTGTGGTTGCACTGGTGGCCTCCTACCTGCTCAGCGGCGACAAGAAAAAGCCCGCTGCCCAGCCTGCCGCCCCCGCGGATGCCGACCTGCACCCGGCGGATGCGGCCCAACCCCGCACCCTGTATGCGCCGCTGACCGGCACCGTCATTCCGCTGGAGGAAGTGCCCGACGAGACCTTCTCCGCCGGCATCCTGGGCCAGGGCCTGGCCATCCAGCCCGACGACCCCACCGTCTACGCCCCCTTTGACGGCACCGTCATCCAGACGGTGGACTCCAAACACGCGGTGGGCCTGCGCTCCGCCGACGGTATGGAGGTACTCATCCATGTGGGCATCGACACGGTGGACATGAACGGTCAGGGATTTACCCTCTACTGCAAGGAGGGCGACGCGGTGAAGCGGGGCCAACGGCTGCTGAACTTTGACCCCGAGGCTGTCAAGGCCGCCGGCCATCCCACCGTGACGGTGGTCATCGTGACCAACAGCGACGACTACCAGGCCGTCAAGACCCTGAAGACCGGCCCCGCCGCGGCCATGGACCCGGTGCTGACCGTGGAAGCATAAACCAAATACAAAAGCACCCCGCAAGATTCTTTGCGGGGCGCTTTTTCGGAAAAGAGGTCTTCTTTTATGACATTTGCCGCCGTGCTGCTGCCCGCCCTGCTGGCGGGGCTTGTGCAGGGGGTCACCGGTTTCGGGGCCGGGGTGCTGTTGATGCTGTTCTACCCGCTGCTCTTCAGCGTAGCCCAGTCCTCGGCCATGAGCCAGTGCCTGTGCACCGTGCTCTGCCTGTGGGTGCTGCTGCGCTACCGCCGCAGTATCCGGTTCCGTCACTGCATCCTGCCCCTGGTGTTTTACTTTCCCTGCTACTTTCTGGCCTTACAGCAGGCCGTGTCCATGGACACCGACGCCCTTAAGCCGGTGCTGGGGCTGTTCCTGGTGATTCTGTCGGTCTTTCTGCTCTACGGGTCGGACCGTATTCACATCCGGGCCGGGGTGGCCTCGGCCTTTGTCTGCGCCGCCCTGGGCGCCGTGGTGGACGCCTTCTTCGGCATCGGCGGACCCACCCTGGTGGTCTACTTCATGGCCATCCTGCCGGATAAGCGGGAGTACCTGGGCACCATCCAGTGTTTCTTCTTCATGACGAGCCTCTACGGCACCCTCATGCGGTTCTGGAAAGGCCAGCTCACCCCCGACCTGCTGCCCCTGCTGGTGCTGGCGGCGGTGGCCCTGCTGGCGGGGGCTGCCCTTGGCGGCAAGGTGGTGGAAAAGATCGACACCGCCCGGATGAAGGTCTGCGTCTACGGCTTTATCGGGGTGGCGGGGCTGATCACCATCGCCACCAACTGGCAGAGTCTGGCCGCCCTGGTCGGGTAAGGCCGGCCCGGGACTTCTGTTCTTTCTCTTTGGGCCGGGGACTTTCCTGATTATCTGGGAACAAGCAAAGGCGGATTGTCAGAGTTCTTCAAAAAAGAACTTCCTGATATCGGGCTGACGCGCGGGAGGATTCGTGCCCATCGGCTGCACACTCTCGGAACAAAGGGCGATGATCCGTTTCCTTTTTTCGCCTTGTGGAGCTTGGCTGTCCGAAAAATAGTCGTCCATAGTCCAGTTGGCCGCAGTGGTCTGGCCGGAAAACTGTGACAGACAGGCAAATAGCATGAACCAGCGCCGGAAATTGTGCAGTGTGCACAACTTCCGGCGCTGGTTTTGGTGGTTATAAAAGAATGTTGGGACGTAAAAGGCGATAAACCAAACCGGCTGGGAAGAAGGGGGGCAGGTGGTGGTCAAGCCGTCCTGTTTTGCCAGAAGCTGTGGTTACAGTTCGTTGATGCTCCCGGCCACCGACAGGCGACAGACCCGCCGGGCCGGGGCAAAGGGCGCCGCCAGCGAGGTAAAGACGAGCAGCGCCACAATGCCGCCGATGGTGGAAAAGGGCAGCTGCCAGGCCACACCCCAGTAGCGGGTGATCATCTGGTGATAGAGGAAGGCGTGGAGGGGCAGTCCCAGGCCGCAGCCCGCTGCGAAGCCCAGCACCGTGTAGGTGGCGGCTTCGGCAAAGATCATGGCTTTGAGCTGGGCGGCGGCCATCCCCACCGCCCGCATGGCGCCGTACTGCCGGGTGCGAGCAGCCACGCTCAAGGAGATGCTGTTCACCGTGTGGATCATGGTAATCAAGGTGATGATGGCCAGGAACCCGTAGACAAAGAGGCAGAACATCCAGTAGGTGTTGCGGGTGTCCCGGTTGAGGTCCATCCGGTCGTAGAAATCATAGCCACCTGCCAGGGCCTGGAGTTCGGTTACTGTTTCCCGGGTGGCGTCAGCGGTCAGCTGGACATCCACCACCGCGTAGCCGGTCTGCCCGGTGAGCGCTTCAAACAAAGCCTCGGAGCAGATGACGGTGGGATGGTCGTCGGCGGAGAAGGGACTGTCCTCCAGCACCCCCAGCACCGGCAGGGCGGTATCGCCGATCTGAATCGTGTCCCCCACCCGCAGGGAGTTGCTCTTGTCGAACACCGTGAGCACCCCTTCGCCATTCTGAACGGCAGCCAGGTCGCCCGCAGTCAGGCTGTCCTGCGCCCAATGGAACTGCTGTGCCTCGTAGGAGATGAGGTCGACGGGGCCGGTCTTGCCCTGGTACTCTGCCTCCAGGCTGGCATACATCCGGCCGAAGGCCCGTTTCACGCCGGGCTGCGCCGCCACCTGGCCGGCAAAGTCGGCGGGAATTTCGCAGGCGTTGGCGGGGCTGCTGTAAAAGACGTCGGGGGCCCAGGGCTGCAGCGGATTGAGGGCCAGCT